>JAQVPY010000002.1 GCA_028701815.1 Bacteroidales bacterium
AGGAATAACCCTGCGCCAGGCAGCTCTGAAACTCCGCTACGTCTCTGCCGAAGAATTCGATGAGATAGTACGCCCCGAAAAAATGTGCTGACTATGAAAAAATTATTCCTGATACTCACACTCATCCTCACCTTCTCTTTGGCGTTTGCGCAACAGGAAACCGTAGACGCTACGTGGGAGTCTATTAAACAACACGGCTACCCCGAATGGTTCTCCGACGCGAAACTCGGCATCTTTATCCATTGGGGACTCTATTCCGTGCCTTCTTTCTGCGGACCCGAAAGCTACGGAGAATGGTACTATAGAGGCCTCATGACCGGAGACTCCGCAAGAATAGCCTTTCAGAAAAAGAATTATGGGGAAGACTTTGAATATAAGGACTTTAATAACATGTTTAAAGCCGAACTCTTTGATGCCGACGAATGGGCGGACCTGTTTAATCGCAGTGGCGCTAAATATGTGGTGCTCGTAACTAAACACCACGACGGATATTGTCTGTGGGACAGCAAATACGCACCCGAATGGAATAGCGTTACAGGCGGCCCCCACCGTGATATCGTCGGAGAACTTACAGAAGCTGTCAGAGCTCAAGGTCTTAAAATGGGATTCTATTATTCTCTTCCCGAATGGACAAAT
The DNA here is from genome assembly GCA_028701815.1 of Bacteroidales bacterium. Lineage (GTDB taxonomy): Bacteria > Bacteroidota > Bacteroidia > Bacteroidales > BM520 > RGIG7150. The sequence continues at coordinate 637 of JAQVPY010000002.1, forward strand.
CCTAAACATATATGGATGGAAGACCCTAATGATTCTATTACCAATTATGTTGAAACTCACATGATCCCGCAATTTAAGGAACTCATCTCTACTTATAAGCCCTCGTTGCTCTTTGCCGACGGCGAATGGTATAATACTGCCGAACAATGGCACGCAAGAGAACTTATCTCTTGGTATTATAACCTTGTGGGTGATGAGGCAATCGTCAACGACAGGTGGGGCTATGGCTCCGATTATGGCTTCAGAACACCGGAATATAGCGCCGGAATAACACAAACCGACAGACCATGGGCGGAATGCCGCGGACTCGGTCGCTCTTTCGGATTTAACAGAGCCGAACCCCTCGAGAACTATATATCCTCCGATCTTCTTATCCGTCACTTCGTGAAATTAGTGGCCGCAGGAGGAGGGATGACCCTGAATGTCGGACCCGCCGCCGATGGACAAATACCGCTCCTGCAACAGGAACGCCTCGTCCAACTCGGCGAATGGCTCAAAATTAATGGCGAAGCTGTCTATGCTACCCGTCCGTATTCAAAATTCTATGAGGAAAAAGATGTTGTCGTGGAAAGAATAGATAAGGAGATAAATTTCGACTGGGTGCGAAATTCTCCCGACCCATCAATAAGCTGCGACAACTTCTCCGCTGTGTGGACAGGCTATATCACTCCCGAATTCTCCGAAGATTATACCTTTGAAGTGGAAGTAGATGATGCAGCAACTGTTAAAATCGACGGAAAAACAATAATAGATTATAACCCCGACCTCGCTAACGCTCCGGAAAGTAATGCGCAGGAAACGGAAAAATATAAAATTACCAAAGGGAAAATTCTGCTGAAAGAAGGGAAAAAATATCCCATAGTAGTCACTTACTATGAAAAAATCCACCAGGCCTCAATAAAACTCTTCTGGCAGTCACAGTTGCAGAAACGAGAAATCGTTCCGGAAAAAGCGCTGTCCGTTTTGGCTGTTTATTCCTGCCGCCAGCCATATATATGCTATACCGCTAAGGATGATGATATCTATGCTGTTGCCTTGGATTACCCACAGGAGAAACTGGTGCTGAATATTCCTAAAGTTAAAAAAAACACGGAGATAACAATGCTCGGATGTGATAAAATACTTCCATGGAAATATAAAAACGGACAACTGATAATTGATACCGGCAGCATTCAATATGACGATATTAAAAGTACTGCTGCGTGGTCGTTCAAAATAAAACAAACGGGAAATTAAATAATATAACAGATGAAAAATATAGTGGTATTAACCGGTGCCGGCATCAGTGCCGAAAGCGGAGTGCCTACCTTTAGAGACTCCGACGGCTTGTGGTGCAATTATCACGTGGAAGATGTCGCAACCCACGAAGCATGGGAAAGAAACCCTCAACTTGTAAACGATTTTTATAACCAGCGGAGAAAACAACTATATGAAGTTGAACCTAACGCAGCACATTATGCTCTCGTAAAACTTGAGGATTGTTATAATGTTACCGTCGTGACTCAAAATATTGACGATTTACACGAACGGGCAGGCTCCAAAAACATCATCCACCTTCATGGCGAATTGAAAAAGGTTAGAAGTACCAAAGACCCCGACCTGATATACGATTTAGACGGCTGGGAACTGAAATATGGTACAAAATGCGAGCTCGGCTCTATCCTGCGACCCCATATCGTGTTCTTTAACGAGGCTGTCCCTAATATGGAACCCGCAATGCGCGCTACTGAAAAAGCCGATATTATTATCGTAATAGGAACTTCTTTGCAGGTCTATCCTGCCGCCTCACTGCTATATTACGCTCCTCCCGACCTCAAAAAATATCTCGTCGACCCGAAGGCTGAAGTCCAATACCCCGTCACTCATCTGACAATCCTGAGAGAAAAAGCTACCCTCGGCGTGCCTCAAGTAGTGGAAACTCTTTTAAATGATGCGAAATGAACGACGCGCTTTTTGAAAAGGTGGCGGGCATCTGTGCCAGAAAAGAAATGTGCGAGTATGACGTGAGAAAATACCTCGCTAAATTTAAGTCCCTTCTCGAAGAAGAGAATAATGAAATTGTCGCCAAATTGAAGACAGGCGGTTTTATTGATGAGTATAGATATGCAACGTCTTTTGCAAATGATGCTTATAAATATAATAAGTGGGGAAAATACAAAATAATATTTGTGCTACGCGGCAAAGGAATACCTGAAATAGCCATTTCATCTGCTATTGCAGCTATTGACGAAGAATTGTACGGGAAGATTAAAAAGGAACTTGCCGAAACAAAACGAAAATCTTTAGCCGCCGACGACCCTCAGCGGGAAAAGAAGGTTAAGGCTTATATGTATGGTAGGGGATTTGTTGAGTAGCATTCAACTAAAATGATTATATTTGCAGGTTGAAATAAATACTTGTTTAGATGTACGAATATATTTCAGGAAAACTTGTTTACTGTAACCCGAGTTATGCAGTAATCGACTGTAATGGATTGGGTTATAATATACAGATTTCCCTAAACACATATACTGCGATCAAGGACAAACAGGAGGTGAAGCTCTTCCTTTATCATATTGTGCGAGAAGATGTAGAACTGCTGTTCGGATTTTTTGATAATAAGGAGCGTATTTTGTTTAAATATCTGATTTCAGTGTCCGGTGTCGGCGCAAATACTGCACGTATTATCCTTTCTTCTATGACTGCTCCGGAATTGTATTCCACAATAGTCAATGGCGACAGCAAGAGATTAAAGGCTGTTAAAGGCATAGGAGAGAAAACGGCTCAGAGAATAGTTGTCGATTTATCGGATAAATTGTTAAAAGAAGATTTTGCTGTTGACATATCCCAGGTTTTGCACAATAATTCTGCAAATGAAGCGTTATCAGCTTTAGCTGTCCTCGGTTTCCCGAAGTCTGTTATTGAGAAAGCCCTCAAAAAAGTTGTCGAGGCTAAAGGAAGCGAACTCACCGTGGAAGAATTGGTGAAAGAGACATTGAGAATAATGTAATTGGTTAGTAATTAAGATGTTTTGAAAAGAATATTATTAAAATATTTTGCAGCGTTTTTTCTTGTTGCGGTTGCAATAATGCCGAAAAGCATTATTGCCGCTGACAATAATTCCTTTTTAACAGCTCCTCAAGAGCCGGATTCTCTTCTTCCCTTCCCGTTTAAAGACGATAACGGACTATCCCCGAACAGAGGCAGAAATCCCCTCTATCTTAATGACCCTTCAAATATCACTACTACTATAGAATATGATCCCGTGACAAACTCTTATGTGCTTAAGAAAAAAATAGGTGATATCGACTATAGGGATCCATATTATTTCGACTTCGAGGATTATCGAGAGTTCGATTTCCAAAAAGGGCTCAATGACTACTGGAGAGAACGTTCTTCAGTGGCCGGCGCTGACGAACGTACAGGCTTGATACCGACAATTAATATCAGAAGCGAGGCCTTCGATAGAATCTTCGGCTCAAATACTATCGATATTCGCCCCCAGGGAACAGCAGAATTGCGCTTTGGCGTACTTCGTACTTATCGGGAAGACCAAAATCTTGACGTCCGTCAACGTAAGATGACCAGCTTCGACTTTCACCTCTCTCTGCAGATGAGCGTGATGGCTAAAATAGGAGAAAAAATTCAGTTTAACCTCAACTATAATAACGAGGCACTCAACCTTGAACTTGATAACGATTTTAAACTCGCTTATGAAGGCGATGAGGACGAAATACTTCAACTTATCGAGGCAGGTAATGTTACCATGCCCATTAACAGCAGCCTTATTACCGGCAGCCAAACGCTGTTCGGTATCAAAACCAAACTGCAGTTCGGCAGACTGACACTCACCGGAATCGTCGCCAAACAAAATTCTACAGCCTCGTCTATAACTGTAGAGGGCGGCGCTCAAAATACCGAGTTCAAGATAAAATCTTCCGAATATGACGAAAACAGACACTTCTTCCTGTCGCAGTATTTCAGAGATAACTATGAGGCCAGCCTCGCTTCTCTCCCTATTATCACTTCTAACGTAAATATTACTAAAATAGAAGTGTGGGTTACTAACGTCGGATCGGCCGTTACAGATAATAGAAATATCGTGGCTTTCTCCGACCTCGGCGAACACGACCCATATAACGATTTCCTGTATCCCAAAGATAATTATGCATATCCCGATAATGGCAGAAATACCTTGATGGATGCTATGGATACCACTCAGTTGAGAGATATCAACTCCGTCTATAGTTATTTAATAGGACTTCCACTCGATCTGTCTCAGGGAAGAGACTTTGAAAAAGTCGAAAGTGCCCGAAAATTATCGTCTACCGAATATACTTACAACAGCCGCCTCGGATTTATCTCTTTGAGCTCTGCACTGACGGCGGGACAGGTGCTCGCAGTTGCATTCCAATATACCGTTAATGATGAGGTTTATCAGGTGGGCGAGTTTTCAGACCAGGGTATCACAACTCCTAAGAGTATTGTGGTGAAATTGTTGAGAAGTACTAGCATTGATACCCGTCATCCTATGTGGAACCTGATGATGAAAAACGTATATGCCCTCAATGCTTATCAGGTCGAGCGCAGCGACTTTATCCTGAATATCCTTTATTCCGGAAACGAAAACGGAGTGGCCTCCGGATATTTTAACGAGGGACCGGAAGGTATTAAGGGCGTCTCCCTTTTGAAACTTTTCAGACTTGACTCCCTCGACTCGCAACAGAATCCTATTGAAGGCGGTGACGGTATCTTCGACTTTATAGACGGTGCGGCTACAAGTGGCGGTACCATACAGTCCGCTAACGGTCGCGTGTTTTTCCCCGTGCTCGAACCGTTTGGCTCATATCTGCACGAAATACTGCCGACAAGTATGGCGGGTAAATATGCCTACGACTCTCTTTATACCCAGACAAAAACAAATGCTAAACAGCTGACGGCAAAAGATAAGTTTCTGCTGTCGGGATATTATGCGTCCTCCAGCGGTGCCGAAATCAACCTTAATGCTTATAATGTGCCCGAAGGCTCTGTCGTAGTGACTGCTGGCGGCGCAACCCTCGTCGAAAATGTCGACTATACCGTCGATTATGTCTTCGGACGTGTTACTATCATAAACGAGGGAATCTTGAACTCCGGCGTGAGCATTAATGTCTCTACCGAGAGCACCTCACTGACCTCAAGTATGCAGACCCAAGCCCTCCTCGGATTGCGTGCCGATTATCTCTTCAGTGAACATTTGAACCTCGGTGCTACCCTGATGCACTTGCGAGAAACACCCCTCACGACCAAAGTGGCTTACGGCGACGAGCCTATTGCTAATACTATCTGGGGACTGGATCTGCAGTTTCAAAAAGAACTGCCGTTTATTACTAAAGTTATCGACGCTCTACCGGTTATCAGCACTAAAGCTCCTTCAGTGGTCAGCGCACAGGCAGAATTTGCCCAGTTTGTACCCGGACACCCAAAGTCTATCGGCTCCTCCGGAAATTCCTATATCGATGATTTCGAGTCAGCTAAACAGTCTATTAACCTCTCCGCAGTGGGAAATTGGTTTCTCTCTTCCACACCATCTTATTTTCCCGAAGCCTCTTCCGGCGACCTCAGCTATGGCTTTCGCCGCGCTAAACTCGCATGGTATATCATAGACCCCCTGTTCTATGGATCAGCTATTCCCTCAAATATCACTATGGCCGAAATATCTAACCATTATGTGAGACCTGTGCGCCAAACGGAACTCTTCCCACAGTCAGAAGCCGATAACAACGTGGAAGTGAACCTCTCAGTATTTAACCTCGCCTATTATCCGGACGAAAGAGGCCCATATAACTATAATGTCGATGACCTTAAAGAAGATGGTACCCTCGAACACCCCGAAGATAAATGGGGCGGAATAATGCGCAAAATGGAAAGTACCGACTTTGAAGCTAATAATATCGAGTATATCGAATTCTGGCTTATGGACCCATTCCTCGATCCTGACGACGACGGTAATGAGGTGCCTATGAATACTAAAGGCGGTAAACTTATCTTCCACCTCGGAGATATCTCCGAAGATATCCTGAAAGACGGAAGAAAAAGTTATGAACAGGGGCTACCTGTCGATGCTAACGTGAAAAATGTAGATACTACCATCTGGGGACGCGTGCCTACCCTCCAGGCTCTTATCTATTCCTTCGATTCCGACCCCGCCGCTAGACCTTATCAGGATATCGGCTACGACGGACTCTGCAGTACCCGCGAAAATGTTAATGAAGAATACTCGTTCTTTAAAACTTCCTATATCGATAAAATAGCCGCGAAATTTAATGGCTCTACTACCTCTACGGCTTATCTTAATGCAGTTAACGACCCCTCCGCTGACGACTACCACTATTTTAGAGGCTCCGACTATGATGCCGATAACGCATATTCAAGCATACTCGCAAGATATAAACAATATAACAGCCCTGAAGGAAACTCCTGCGCCCAGGAAAATACCCCCGAGGCTTACGATATCTCCGCTACCTCAATTCCTAACATGGAGGATATTAATAACGATAATACCCTCAATGAAAGCGAAAAATTCTATGAGTATGTCGTTAACCTTAACCCTAATGGTATGGTCGAAGGCGAAAATTATATCACAGACGTCTATACCGCCAATAATATCGCCCTGAAAAACGGTACCCGCAGTAGTGTTACATGGTACCAGTTTAAAATACCTATCAATCAACCTGATGCGGTCTATGGAGTTATCTCCGACTTTACATCTATCCGCTTTATGAGAGTCTGCCTGACCGAATTTGAAGAACCTGTAGTGCTTCGCTTCGGCTCTTTTGAACTCGTAAAAGGCGACTGGAGAAGATATGAAGACGACCTCCTCGCCCCGGGTGAATATATCCCGACTAACTCCGCTAACCAAACAGCCTTCGACGTTTTTACTGTCAGCCTCGAGGAAAACGGAAGTACCTCCGAAAGAGTCCCGTATGTTATCCCCCCCGGAATTACAAGAGAAAGAGACTATAGTACTACTAACCAGGCACAACAAGACGAACAGTCAATGGCTATCTCCGTAAACGACCTCGTCGACGGCGACGCAAGAGGAGCTTATAAAACCTGTAGCTTCGACTTCCGTAATTATAAAAACCTTAAAATGTTCGTCCACGCCCATGCAGACGACGAAGCCGGTAATAATAAATATGCTAATACCTCCGGCGCCGTTACCGTGTTTATTCGCTTCGGTAGCGACCTCACTGAAAACTATTATGAATACGAAGTGCCCGTTACCCTAACCCCCTGGGGAACTACTATCGCTAATGACGAGGCAATATGGATGGATGATAACGAGATAAATATCGAATTCGAAAAAATTATCCAGGCTAAAAAGAATCGTAAAGAGGCTATGTCAAATGAAAATTCTACCGTCTCTACTCTCTACCCATATTCCGAAATGGACGGCAAAAATAAAATTACTATCCTCGGAACACCAAATATCAGCGACGTAAACGCTATCCTTATCGGAGTCAGAAACCCGAAACAAACCTCCGCATCCGTTAATGACGACGGACTGCCTATGTCTGTAGAAGTGTGGGTGAACGAACTTAGACTCTCTAACTTCAATGAAAGCGCCGGCTGGGCCGCTACCGCAACCCTCTCCGCCAACCTCGCTGACCTCGGTAATGTGTCTGTCTCCGGCGATTACTCAACTCCCGGATTCGGCGGTATTGCTACTAGCGTTAGCCAACGCTCTCAGGAAACTGTGTCGAATTTCTATACATCCGTTAATATCGACGCAGGTAAATTCCTGCCCGAAAAAACAGGTATTAAAATCCCTGTTCATTTCGACTACTCCGAAGAAGTGTCTACCCCTGAATATGACCCCCTCGACCCCGACGTTTATCTAAAAGAACAACTCGCTAACCTCGAAGGCGAGGAAAAACAAAACTATAAAAATAAAACACAAGATATCTCCCGTAAAACTAATGTTAACTTTATTAACGTAAGAAAAGAAAAAACTGCCGCAGATACCAAAAAACCTCACTTCTGGGATATAGAAAATATCGACCTCTCTTACGCCTTCTCTAAAACGGAAGAAAGCGATATTGATATCGAATACTATAATAAAATTATCCATACCGCTGGACTCGGATATTCCTATAACGCTAACCCTAAAAATATTAAACCGTTCTCTAAAGCTAAATTCCTCCGCTCTAAATACCTGTCACTTATTAGAGACTTTAACTTCTATTATGAACCTAAATCAATGTCGTTTAGAACAAATATGGATAAAAATTATATCGAAAAACTCCTCCGTAATAAAACCGACGACGATATAATACTTAAACCTACCGTCTCTAAACAATGGAACTGGAATAGAAACTACGTCTTTAAATATGACTTCGCTACCTCCCTTAAATTCGACTATGCAGCCAATGTGGCTACTTATATCGACGAACCGGCAGGCCTCGTGACAGATAAAGAAACTTATAAACAGGAGGTCTGGAAATCCGTTAAAGACTTCGGAAGAATGAATACCTTCTACCAAACAGCCGGACTTAACTGGACTGTGCCTATTAATAAAATACCTCTGCTCGAATGGATTAATATGACGGCTAAATATGACGTCTCCTACAGATGGGCGGCAAGCTCCCTCGCTGTCAGAGAAACACTCGGAAATACCGTCGAAAATACAGCTAATACTACCGTTACTACTTCCTTGCGACTTACTAACCTGTATAATAAAATTCCTTATATCAAAAACCTTACTAAATCTTCCGGGACTAAACAAAAGCCGAAACCTAAACCGCGTCTTAATGATACAGTTCAAACAGCTAAACCGAAAGTTAACTATGGAAAAATTATCGGCGACGGCGCACTGAAAATTATCTTCGGACTTAAAGATGTCAGTCTCTCTTATCAGGGCTCCGAAGGTACCCTTATTCCCGGATTCTATCCCGAACCCGATAACTTTGGCTATAACTGGAAAAGTAAGGCCCCCACATGGGGATTTATCCTCGGTAGCCAGGCCGATATCAGAGAAATAGCCGTAGCTAATAAATGGCTTACTACCGATACCCTTAGTAATAATCAATATGCCCAAACAGTTACGCGTAATATTAATATGCGCGCTAATTATGAGCCGTTTAACGGTTTTAAATTTGAGATAACAGCATCCTATAGAAGTACCTATAACTATGCGGAACTCTTTAAAGCCGACGGCGAAGGTGTCTTCCATTCCTATTCCCCTAAAACTACAGGAAGCTATCAGGTGTCATATATAATGATTAAATCAGCCTTCTCTAAAACCGTCAAAGGCGAAGGAGATTCCACCGTCTCCGAATTCTTCGAACTGATGAAGAAATATCGGACAGTTACCGCAGTACGACTCGCTAACGAAAATCCTAATTGGAATGGTAACTATGCACAGGATACCGTTTCCGGTGATATCTTCCCCGTAGGCTACGGCCCCTCACAACAGGAGGTAGTTATGTCTGCCCTTATCGCCGCGTATGCCGGTATAGATGTCAATAAGGTCAACCTCTCCACGTTCCCTAAAATTCCGCTCCCTAACTGGAATGTCCAATATAACGGACTCGCTAAACTCCCGTTCCTGAAAAAGATATTTAAGAATATTACCCTTAAACATACTTATAGATGTACTTATAATATCGCAAGCTACGCAAATAATATCTATTATGAGTCTGTTGACGGATACTCTTCCGTATTCGATGACGCCGGAAACTTTATCCCCGCCCTCGAAATAGGTACCGTCCAGGTGTCGGAACAACTCTCGCCACTCATAGGCGTGGACGTTACCCTCCAAAACAGCCTCACCGCTAACGTGCAGATAAAACGTACCCGCACTATGAGCATGAGCTTCACTAATAACCAGCTTACAGATAATAATACCCAGGAATATGTCTTTGGCGTCGGCTATAGATTCAAAAACGTTAAATTCTCCGTGAGAAGCCTCGGAACCGGTAAGAAAAAGGACGTCAACAGTGACCTCAATATTAAACTCGACTTCTCTATCAGAAATAATATGACCGTTCTGAGAAGACTCGATGAGGAGGTTAACCAGATTTCGTCGGGACAAACAATGTATTCTATAAACGCTTCCGCAGATTATATGATCAGTAAAAATGTTACTGTCGCTCTGTATTACGACCAGACAATTAACGACCCGCACCTCTCAAGTTCTATCTATAACTCTACCCTCAGCGCCGGACTCAGCCTTAGATTGACACTCGCCCAATAGAAGCGATAAAAAGCGATGGTATTATACACATTTGGTAAAAGCTAAGGTGATTTTCTCTTGCGGGTTAATCATTGCAAATGTAATTATCTTCTATTAATATAAATTTTATTATATATAGGCTTCATTGTATCAGTATTTTACGCATAAAGTGTGGACTTTCGTGGACAACAAATCATGAAAGAAAATCTTTTGATGTTATTAATGTACTATCTTTGCATAAAATTTTAAAGAAAAATATCATGAAAAAAAGCAGTATCATACAGTTATAATATAGAAGCCTATTCCATTGAACATAAATTAGATTATTCTCCAGTTGTTTTACTTGGACAATCATACAATCTACATCTTGGCGGTTATAAGTGTACCGCAAGGTTTTCACATAAAAAAGGAAATCCTTATATACCATATAGTGAATGTCAATGTAATCAATCGTTATTTTAACAATAAAAAATTCTTTTTATATTTTTTAGCACTTAATCACAAATAATTACAGTATTTTTGCAAAACTATTAATAACCGTACATATTTTATGAAAAATTTTCATGATATAAAAATCCTTTTGAGGATTTTTATTCTGCTGATTTCCGGAATTGCGCTCGCAGGACAGTGTAAAGCTCAAAAAGCGGATGGACATCCTTTATTAAAGGTCGCTATAATATTAATTTGGGCTATGCGCATCCCACAAAAAATATGCCTGATAATATACATTATCTCAAACTCGAAGGTAATTACGGGTTTACAAAATGGCTCGAAGCCGGCGCTTTTGTTTATGGGGGCGGATATAAAACATCATACTCTATGTATGATGACAATGAAATGTTGTTGGTCGATACAGTTACTAACCACTATTTTGCGTACGGACTGTCCTCAAATGTTCATATCCTGCCATTATTTCTGAACCCTTCATTTTGTATTGTCGATTTGTACATTACACCTAAAATAGGACTGTCTTCCAATACATACGGCAACTCTCCGTTAAAACCTGATTACTTTGCCAATACTACTAAGTTTTATTATTCTATCGGTGCCGGCATCGGTGTCAACATAAATAAATATGTCGGAATATTTGTGGAATATTCGTATTTTAGGAAAAATGGCAATAATGTTAATAGATGGTTCGGAGGTGTCAATGTCAGATTCTAAATTTGTTTTTCTTGTCGCTTTGCTGTGTGCCGCCATTGCAGCAACATCGTGTTATAAAGAAGTGCAATCGGAATTTCCGGACATCGTCCCCGTGCCTACGGTAAATGCCATCTTAGTAGACGGACAAATTATTACAGTCCATGTGTCGTTTGCCATGAAACCGGGCGGAGAAACTATTTTGCCTGTTTGCGATAATGTTCAAATACTGCTGTACGAAAACGACATTCTTACAGATACTCTCATATATACTGCCGATACTTTGCTGATTAACTCCGGTGGCTACGCCTATTATTCGGACGTAGTCGCCAAAGCCGGGAATAATTATTCCTGTATTATTACTATCAAAGATTATGATACTATCTTTTGCAGTACTGAAATCCCGTATCCGACTATGATTACCGATGCCCGCGGATTTCATCATGCCGGCGTGGATCAAGAAGGTACTGTATATCCTGCCGTTGAATATTCTTTTGAAAATAACCCTCTTGAAAAACAATATTATTCCATCGTGCCTAAAGGTGTCGCTGACGAAAAAATCGGAATTCTTGATATCGTGTATATCGACGACCCCGTGCTTTTAAATGAAGGACTGCCTATAGGAGTCTTTAGCAACAATATTATCGAAGGCAATAGCTATACTATGAAACTTAATGTGATAAGCGGGTCTTCAGAAAGCAGTAATGGCGTATGGTTTTATAGCATACCTCCGGTTGTCCTCGAACTGCGCTCAATCACAAAAGATTACTATGATTTTCTGCAAAGATATTATCTCTACGAACAGGCTGCCTTTAATTACGAAATATTTATAGGTTCCATGCCGGCGCATAATATGTACTCAAATGTGGAAAACGCTTACGGACTTTTTACCGGTTACTCATATTCAATATCGGATACAATCACCATTTCTTATTTTAACTGATGCTTTTTATGATGGACTTTTTTAGAAGATTATTCTTATCATTATTATGCGGATTGATATTAATCGCCGGCATGGCTCAATCGAAAAATCCTGCTATTACTGTCTCCGGATTCGTTTATGACGCCCAAAGCGGAGAATCGCTGATAGGGACTACTGTTGTGACGGAAGATTCTGATGTTAAAGGAACTGTTACCGATAATTCGGGCTTTTTCTCCCTGTCGGTGATTCTTCCTGCTACTCTTCGTGTCAGCTTTGTAGGTTATACCCCGACAGTCGTAAATGTCTCCGACAACAGCCATCCGATAAAAATAAATATAGAGCCGGCAGAAACCACACTTGAAGCAGTCGAAATTTCAGCGGAAAAGTTTGAAAGAGAGACCTTTAATGTCAGTAAATTGAATATTAAACAAATAGAAAACATACCCATGCTTGGCGGTAAAACCGATATCATCAAGGCAGCACAATTATTTCCGGGCATTGAGGCAACTAACGAAGGCTCAAGTTTATTAATTGTCAGAGGCGGCAGCCCCGGCGAGAATATGTATTTGTTCGACAGAGTGCCTGTAACTTATGTAAACCATATCGGCGGATTTATGTCGGTGTTTAATTCCGATATTATTAACGGGCTCAACATATATAAAGGCGGATTCCCTGCAAAATACGGCGGAAAGCTATCTTCTATTGTGGAGATAACCCAGAAAGAAGGTAACAAAAACGAATATAAGGGATCATTAAGTGTCGGGGTAACCGACCTTTCTTTTTCCGTAGAAGGTCCCGGCGGCTTAAAAAACTCGAGCTTTATTGTTACCGGAAGAAAAACCATGATTGACTTTCTGTTTCTCGGTGCAACTGCAATAGCCAAAAAACTTGAAGCGCAGGATTTCAGCCTTTTATACGGCTTTCATGACATCAATGCGAAGTATTCATGGCACCCCGACCCGAAAAACAGTTTTCATATCAATATTTATGAAGGAGACGACTATATGAAACACTGGGTGGATCAAAAATATAAAGAAGACAAACAAAAATCTTCTCTGACGAATATATGGGGAAACATTCTCGTCTCCGGATCATGGAACAGAGTCGTATCACCAAAGATTTTCTCTTCAAATACGATTTCATACAGCAGGTATCGTCTTAAAAAGACGCTGAGCTATAAATTTACCACCCCTTCCGACACCATGTCTTTTGAAAATCAGGGCAAGTCCATACTTACGGATGTCTCCCTGCGTTCCGACTGGAAATATTCCGTTTGTGACAAATGGAAGATGGAGTTTGGATTAAATGCTTCTTATCTGCAGCATCAGCCCAATAATTATTTCAGCACCGTCACAGATATTTTTTATCAAGAAAAAGTAAATGCTTTTGAGACGAGTGTATATTTCGACAACAATTTGAAATTATTTTCTTTCCTTGATGCCGACCTCGGTGTGCGACTTGTGGGATATTTTACAGACGGCTACTATCACTTGGCTGCCGAGCCGCGGGCGAACATCAATTTCAGATTAAATAAAGACCATACGCTGAATTTATCTCTGATGCGCGTAAATCAAAATTCGCATCTGTTGTTTACTACCGGGGCGATAATGAACAATGAGGTATGGGTGCCGGCGGGAAAAGAAATCCCTGTTGCTGCTTCCGATCAGATTTCGGCAGGGTGGAAAGGCTATTTTGCAAAGGATATGTTTTCGGCTGAGGTCAACGTTTTTTACAAGAATCAGTATAACCTCACCACGTACAAAGACGGTTATAACAATTTAATCGGAGACGGCAACTGGCGCGAAAAACTTGTTTCCGGCGGCAGAGGAAACTCCATGGGAGTAGAGTTGATGTTTTCAAAAAACCATGGCGATTTTACAGGAAGTATAGGATACACACTTTCGCGGACCACTCGACAATTTGACGAATTAAACGAGGGAAAGGAGTATCTGTATGAATATGACCGTCCTCATTCGTTGACGCTTAATTTCAACTACCGGCTCAATTCAAAATGGAATTTCAACATTTTATGGGTATATCAGACGGGGGCGCCATATACGCCTATTATAGGTCAACAATATGCACCATTCGTATTGGCAGACGGGACAATAATATACGATGAAGTGTATGTTTATGGCGATAGAAACAGTGCGAGGATGCGCGATTATCACCGCCTCGACCTTGGCGCAAGGTATTCTTATATAAACAAAAAAGGCAGAAAAGCCGAATGGAATTTCTCAGTCTATAATGCGTATTTCAGAAAGAATGCCTATTATTATTTCTATTCCGACCGTCATGCTGAAGATTGGAACCCGTCCGGCTACAATCCCACAAAATTATACCTCCAATGGTTTTTCCCGATAATACCTACGGCATCATATAAAGTTTATTTTTAGCCGGCATACAATAATTTGATGAAAAAATTCATTTTATAGAAAAATAAATATTACATTTGCAAAAAATTAATTTTAATAAAATCATGAATATACCTGAAGATTTAAAATTTACAAAAGACCATGAATGGTTAAAAGTTGAAGGCGAATTTGCTCTAGTGGGAATTACCGATTATGCTCAGAGTCAGCTCGGTGACGTCGCATTTGTAGAAGTCGAAACCGTCGGTGAAACGCTCGAAAAAGAAGAATCCCTCGGAACAATAGAAGCTGTTAAAACCGTTTCTGATGTTTTTATGCCTGTCAGCGGCGAGATTATCGAATTCAACCAGCTTATTCAAGATGACCCTTCTCTCGTAAATAGTGATCCTTATGGAGATGGCTGGCTCGTGAAGATTAAAATGACCGAAGCAGATGAACTCGACGAATTACTCGATGCCGACGCTTACGAAAAAATGCTCGAAGAATAAAATTATTTTGCCTTATGGATAAAAGAAAAACTAATAAATCGGACCTCGAAGGAAAACAGCTGATTTTTATCGAAATCGGTCTTGTTGTCGCCCTCGCAGTCACCCTCCTCGCTTTTGAATGGAAAAGATATGATATTCAAAAGGTTGAGATCGACCAGCGTGGTGATGTCGAGGTTATGGAAGAAGTCGTTCTCCAGACAGAACAAAAAGAAAAGACCCCTCCTCCAAAACAAATCGCTCCTACTACGACTCTTCTTCATATAGTCGAAAATACTGTTAAGATAGAAAATGAAATCGTTATTGACGTTGAGTCTGATGAGAGCCAGGAACTCGAAGAGTACGTTCCTATCGAAATTGAAGCTGAAGAAGTAAAGGAAGAGGAGATATTCTTGATTGTTGAAAAGAACCCCGAATTTCCCGGTGGTGAAAAAGGCAGGTTGACATATTTACGCGATAATATTAAATATCCTCAACTTGCAAAAGAAACAGGTATTCAGGGAACGGTGTGGGTCACCTTCGTCGTTGAGCCTGATGGCTCAGTCAGTAATGTGGCTGTAAACCGTGGTATCGGTGGCGGATGCGATGAGGAATCTATCCGCGTTGTAAAAAATATGCCGAAATGGACACCTGGTGAACAGAGAGGCCGTAAGGTTAGAGTTAGATACAATATGCCTATTAAATTTACTCTCCAGGGAGCTTAATAGTTTTAAAGCAGACCTATTAATTATAAAAAAACGGCAATCTATCGGTTGCCGTTTTTTTTGTCCTTTCTCTTCTCTTTCAGCATCTCTTTACTTCGCTTGTTGCGATGATGCGTAATCCCAAACCTGTGAGCCTCATCTCTTAATCGCTGTATCAATTTCAGCGTCTCCGAGTCCTTCCCTAAGTATAGGGGATATTCATCCCCCGGGAAATAGATCTCTTCTAATCGCTTGGCTATGCCTATTATTGTTACTTTTCCGCGTAAACCTAATTTATCCAGACTGATTAATGCTGAGCTTAACTGTCCCTTCCCGCCGTCGACTATAATCAGCTGTGGCATTTCGGTACATTCTTCCATTACACGCTTGTATCTCCTGAAAATAACCTCTTCCATAGAAGCAAAGTCGTTGGGACCTTCTACCGTTTTTATATTGTAATGGCGGTATTGCGATTTCGCCGGCTTGCCGTCGATAAAGCACACCATGGAGGCTACCGCATTGGTGCCCTGTAAATTGGAGTTGTCGAAACATTCTATCCTTCGCGGAATTTCATTCATCCTTAAGTCGTTTTTCATCTTCGTTAAGAGACGCTCGTTTTTAAACTCGGGGTCTACCAGACTCTTCTTTTTTTCTTTTTCTAATATATAATATTTGAGATTCCGTTCTGATAATTCCAACAGATGTTTTTTCTCTCCGATACGCGGAACGGTATATTTAACTCCTTGAAAGTCTATAGATGGAATAAAGGGAATTATTATCTCACGTATATTATTATCTTTGGACACTGTATCAGCATCTCGCATGTTGCCGATAAAGTCGGAGATTATATATGTTAAAATGTAGTCGTCGGCCTCATCCATCTTTTTCTTCGCTTCAATAGTATGAACCTGCACTAACAGGCCGTTGACCACTTTCATATAATTGATGTATGCGATATCCTTATCAGAGGTGATGGAGAAGACATCAACGTCTTTGATAGTGGAACTTGCGACCATCGACTTACTGCAATAGTTGCGCAGAATCTCGATTTTATCTTTTGCAGTCTGCGCCTTTTCAAACTCCATCTTCTCCGCATAAGCGAACATCTCTTTTTCGATCTCTTTTATGACGAAAGATATGTTGCCGGCGATGATATTTCTAACTTCTTTCACTATTTTGTCGTATTCTTCCTCACTCTGTATACCGGCGCAGGGGCCGAGACATTTTCCGATATGATACTTTAAACACAAACCGTATTTTTTTCTGTGTACGCTTTCTTCTGTGAGGTTATGTCTGCAAGTGCGTAGGGGATATAACTTCTCGATAACCTCCATCAAGGTGCGCAACATCTTTACGGAAGAATATGGACCGAAATATTCCGAGCCGTCATTGACCTTGTTGCGGGTTTTTATTATCCTCGGAAACCTCTCGTTTTTGATACAAAGCCACGGATACGTCTTGTCGTCCTTCAATAGAATGTTATATCGCGGCTGATGCTTTTTTATCAGGGTGTTTTCTAAAAGAAAAGCATCAGATTCACTGTTGACGACGATGGTGTTTACAGTAGCTATTTTACCCACGAGAACCTTCGTTTTGCCGGTAACATCCTTCTTGAAATATTGCGGAATACGCTTTTTTAGCGATTTGGCCTTGCCAACATATATAATGGCACCATCTTCGCCGGAATATAAATATACGCCGGGACTGTCAGGCAATGCCCTTATCGTGTTGCGCAGTAACGCCTCGTCGTCTTTTAGAAGCATATTATTATTGCCTAAATGAATCCCACCCCTGGGCTTTTATTTCTACCTCTTTGTTGTCTTTAGTTATTAATAAGGCGACATCTTTAGATTCTGTAATATGACCTATTATGGATATTTGCGGGATGTCTTTGATGGCTTCATAATCTTTTTGAGAGACAGTAAAGAGCAGCTCATAATCTTCGCCACCGTTCATTGCTGCGGTCATCGGACTGATATTAAAATCGTTGCATGCAATAATCGTTGCAGGGTCTATGGGAACCTTGTCTTCATAAATAGCGCATCCCACACCGGAATTTTTGCAGATATGATGCAGCTCGGAAGCCAGACCGTCGGAAACATCTATCATGGCTGTGGGTACGACGTTTTTTGCTTTTAGTATCTCTATGATGTCAAACCTCGCTTCAGGACGGAGGCATCGTCCCAATACGTATTCGTTCCCTGACAGGTCGGGCTGCATATTGGGGTTGGCTTTCCATGCCGCCTTTTCTCTTTCGAGAATTAGCAATCCCATGTATGACGCACCTAAATTTCCGGACACACAAATCAGGTCGTTGACCTGCGCGCCGCTTCTGTAAGCAATCTTCCCTTTTTCCCCTTCTCCTATTACGGTGACCGAGATAAACAGGCTGCTTAAACTCGAGGTGGTGTCACCGCCTACAAGGTCGACATGATGATTCTTGCAGGCCTGCAATATTCCTGCATAGAGCTCTTTTATCGCCTCTACGCTGAACCTTGAAGGAATCGCAAGACTTACGGTGATTTGTTTTGGAGTGCCGTTCATCGCATAAATGTCGGAGAAATTTACTGCAGCCGACTTATAACCTAAATGTTTCAATGGCGTATATACCATGTCGAAATGTACTCCTTCAACAAGCAAGTCCGTCGAAATCAGCACTTCCTTGTCGGGATACTCCAACACTGCGCAATCGTCGCCGATACCTTTATATGTCGACTTGTCTCTGCATTGAAAATCTCTCGTAATCTCATCAATGAGCTTAAATTCACCCAATGAATTTAAGTCGGTTACCTTTGTGTTATCTTCAAATATGTCCATATCTATATTTTATTTTGACACACAAAAATAGATAAATTATTTCATTTAAATATTTTATTCTTTAAAAGACACCATTTTTATCAATAACAACGTTATCTTTGTAGTTTAAAGCTATAAATATGAAAGACTTGTTTACTGTTATGAGAGAAGCGTGGAGCGAATTATACAGCGATTCCTGTGACGATGCTTTTAATGCCTTTTGTGAAGAATTGAAAGATTTTAAAAAGAATCTGTCTCTTCCTCCTGCCGAACATTTCTGGTATAAGAAGGCGGTAGTTTATTCTCTTTATGTCGACTTGTTTAATGATAATTTTGCCGGATTGTCTAAAAAGCTCGATTATCTTCAAAATCTTGGTATCAACTGCCTCTGGCTGCTGCCTGTTCTCGACTCCCCAATGAAAGACGCTGGCTTCGATGTAAGAAATTATTACCTTATGCGTAAAGCCCTTTTTGGCTTGAAGAATGACGCCCCCGATTCTGAGGCGGAAAAACTCTTCGACGATTTTCTTAATGAGGCCCATAAAAGAAATATTAGGATAATATTCGATGTGGCATTAAATCACTGCTCTAATGAAAACCCCTGGTTTATGCAGTCGAAAGACGATAAAACAAATTGCTATAGAAATTATTTCATCTGGAATAAAGACGATAAAAAATATGCAAAGGCCCGTTTGATTTTTAAAGGTATGTGCCCAAGCAACTGGGAAAAATACGGAGACGAATATTATTTCCATAGATTTTTTGAGTTTCAGCCCGACTTGAATTATAGAAATCACAAGGTGTTGCTTGAGATGATACATGTAATCCTTTATTGGTTGAATCTTGGCGTGGACGGTTTTCGTGCCGATGCTATACCTTATCTGTGGAAAGAAGAGAATACCGACTGTGAAAACCTCGAAGGTACTCATACGATTCTAAGGTTTATTAAGGCCGTCCTCGACTATGTGCGTCCGAATATGTTGCTGCTTGCCGAAGCCTGTCAGCCTCCTGAGGAAGTGGTGAAATATTTTGGAAAAGCCGATGAGTGCAATGCAGGCTATCATTTTCCGCTGATGCCGATGATATACAAGACCCTTGCAATGAAAAACCGCAAACCTATAGTTGATATCCTCGCTACTGACGTAACACCCGAGGTGTCTATTGAAAGTCAGTGGTTTATGTTTTTGAGGTGCCACGATGAACTTAGCCTCGAACTTGTATATGTAAGCGAAGAGGATAGAAAATACATCCATGACAACTATTGCCATAAGCCGCAATGGGACTTTAGACTTGGGGAAGGTATTTCGGCTCGTTTAAGTGAACTGATGCAGTTTGACGTAGAGAAGGAATTGCTCGCTTATTCTATTATGCTAACCTTGCCGGGTACGCCTATTATATATTATGGCGATGAATTCGGAAAGGGCAACGACGAAGAATATTATCGCGAACAAAAAGTGTTTACGGGTAAAGACGACACAAGATTTTTGGTTAGAGGTAAAATCGACTGGGATAACGTGGAAAAACAACTCGCCGATGAAAATTCGTTTTCGTATAAACTGTTTTCACAGTTGAAGACGATGATAAATAAAAGAAATGAAACAAACATCTTCGGCTCCGGAAAGCTCGAATGGGTGGATTTAAATAATGATTCCATTCTTGCATATTTCCGTGTGTCGGAGGAAGGAAAAAAACTTGTAATAAATAACCTGCTCGATGTTCCGCAAACGGTTGAGATACAGGGATACGGGACCATACAGCTCGGCAGGTACGGTTTTATATGGCTGTAAGAGGGAAAATATTATTTTTCTTTGTGCTCATATTTTTAATGGGCAGTTATTCTTATGCTCAAAATGCTCCGGATAAACGCCCCTCTGTCGGAATCGTCCTTTCCGGTGGCGGCGCTAAGGGCTTTGCACATATCGGAGTTTTGCAGGTCCTCGCAGAAAAGAATATCCCCGTGGATATGATTGGAGGGACCTCTATAGGTAGCTATGTGGGAGGCTTGCTCGCAGCCGGATATTCCCCCTGTGAAATTGAAGACCTCGCCGAGTCTTTTGACTGGCAGACTATCATGTCTGACGAGATACCACGCGATTATGTTATCTTCGACGAAAGAGACTCCTATAGCAAATATCTTGTTGAGTTGACTTTCGATAGACATTATATGCCTCAACTGCCCGGCGGACTGATTAGAGGACAAAACCTTGAGGAAATGCTCCAGTCCCATTTTTGGAACTGTCTCACAATATCGGACTTCAATAAACTGCCTATCCCTTTTTATTGTGTGGCTGCGGATATCATCAAGAGTAAAGCTGTGGTCCTCGATAAAGGATATCTTCCTCAGGCAATTAGGGCCTCTATTGCCGTCCCGACTATCTTCGCTCCTGTCAAAATCGACAAGATGCTGCTCTCTGACGGCGGCTGTTATAATAATTTCCCTACCGCCGAGATGAGAGAAAAAGGCGCGGATATCGTTATAGGAGTTAATGTGGGCTTCGCAATAGATGAAATACCCGACGCATCAAAAAATATGCTCGACATCGCTAATCAGATTTTGTGGACAAATAACGTGGAAGCTAATGCGGAATCCCGTAAGTTGTGCGATATTCTTATAGAACCGGATACTCGCGGTTATTCTTCCACCTCTTTCTCTTCAGTAGAAGAACTCGTGCAGATAGGAAGAAATGCCGCCCTCGCAATGGAAAAAGAACTCGACTCTCTTGCCCTATTGTTGGCTGTAACTGAAACAGACTCTTCCCCGTCACATAATGAAATAACAAAGATGGCTATTGGAGAATATGTGATCTCCGGATTACATAATACTTCACCACAGTATTTTATTCATAATATGCTTCTGCCATTAGATGTTAAAATATCCTCTAATGATATAAATTCCGGAATAATGAGATGTCGCGGAACCATGAACTACGAGAATATCTCATATAAGATCCGACAAATAGATTCGGTTAATGTCCTCGATATTAATGTTGCTGAAAAAAAGCCTATCTCCGTCGGCGTAGGTGTAGGCTATGATACCGATATGAAAACAAATTTTAACATCGGGTTAGACGTTAGAAATCTGTTTTTTAAATCTACCAAATTGAGCGCCGACCTGCTGATAAGCCGTTTTCCGTCGATATCGCTGACCTATTTGTATTTTCCAAACTCAAAAGATATACACAGATATACGGTATTTCCTTCTTTGGGCGCAAATGTGTCTCTTTCTATGTTCCAGCTTTTTGAATACAAGGAAAGACAGAGGATATCCGAGATGCAGTTCTTTACTTTTTCGGAGAAGCTGTTCTTCAATGTCATCTTCAGTCGCCACTTCGCTTTTGAAGTGGGACTTCGAAATATTAATGGCACCGGCCACTATCTCGTGCATGTCGGAGAGATGCCTAATGTCGTCGAAAATGCAGTGAGCGCATATACAATGCTCTCAAAAGACCGCCTTAACCATGCCGCATATCCAACAAGAGGCGACAAACTTAATATAAAGGCTTCTTTTGACGTGCCATATTTTTGTGAACTGCCTTATAATTTAGGCCTGTCATTCAATTATTCTGTTGTCGTTCCCCTCGGTAAAAAAGTTTTTATGAGCCCTGCAATAGATGTGTTTGTCAACTCTTCGGATACATTGTGGCGCTCCGGGAAATTATATATCGGAGGTATGAATGGCTATAAGGACATGAACAGCATCTCTTTTGCGGGGTATGGCCTAAGTGAAATAGTGACTAATAATACGCTTGTGGTCGCTCTTGATTTTAGATGGCATGTTGCGAAAAACCATCATCTGCTTTTTAAATCGAATTTCGGCATAATGACCGATCGGCTCTTCTCGACTGATGAATGGCAGTATAAAGCAGGGGTGGGACTCGGCTATAGTTTCGACAGCTTTATAGGACCCCTCGAAATAATAGTGTCTAATTCAATTCTCGAAAGAGGCAAGCCCAAAATATGGGTGTGTTTAGGTTATAAAATATAAAATTGAGTATGAAACGAATTGTAGGAATATTATCTTTTCTCGCGATATTGTCGTTACAGTGTGAGGCACAAAGTGTTGGCCTCGTCCTTAGCGGTGGAGGTGCCCGCGGTATGGCTCATATCGGTATCATAAAGGCTCTCGAAGATAACAATATCCCTATTGATTATGTGGCGGGGACTTCTATTGGCGCAATTGTGGGCGCCCTTTATGCTTCCGGCTATACTGTAGAAGAGATGACCGAAATATTCACGGGTGGAGATATGGACGATTATCTCTCACCCGCGCAAGAAGAAAGTACGGGCTTTTTGTTACAGGAGCAGTTCAACGACCCCCAATGGTTTAATGTGAAATTTGATTTGGATACTATAGTGAGAAAGAGGCTTATTCCTTCCAATATCATCTCCCCGTATGCTATGGATTATGGCCTTATAGAATATTTTGCACAGGCGACGACAGTCTGCGAAGAAGATTTTGATAAACTTATGGTGCCCTTCAGATGTATAGCATCTTCTATTAATGACAACGCTGCTTATGTCTTGCGACAGGGTGACCTCGGGTCTGCCGTCAGAGCATCCATGTCGTTTCCTATCTTCTTTCGCCCCGTCGAAATAGACGGCAAAGTACTTATGGATGGTGGTATGTATGACAACTTCCCCGTGGGGATTATGGATGAAGACTTTCACCCTGACATCATTATAGGAAGCGTAGTGTCTTCCAATTACAGTGATCCGGACATTGACGACCTCGTGTCGCTGGTGCAGAATATCTTTATGACGGACACCGATTTTTCTGTTCCTGATAACGGCGTGCTCCTCGAACCTGACGTTACGTCAACATCTCTGCTCAATTTTTCTAATACCACCGCCCTTGTCGAAATAGGATATAACGAATGCCTATCGAAAATGGACACTATTAAGTCGCTTATCTCTCGAACTGTCTCGGAAGATGAACTCAAAAATAAACGGGAACACTTTAATCAGCAGAAAAAACCGCTGTTTTTCGGCGATGTATATACCGACAATATGACTCCGCGACAACAAAAGTATGTGGATATGATGATGATGGGTAAACGTCAGTTTATTTCTACTCAGGAACTGCACGAAAAATATGAGACCCTTATAGCAGACGCCAATATTCGTTCCGCTTATCCCCTGGCTATTTATAACGACTCTACTCATTTATATGATATGCACCTGAATGTAGTAAGAGAGATGAACTTCGAGGCTTCTATCGGAGGAGTCCTGTCCTGGGGCGGCGTAAGCGATATCTATTGCGGATTGCGCTATCTGTATTTCGGAAGATTCTCACTCAACTCTAAATTGAATTTTTACCTGGGGAATTTTTATAAGTCTATCGGCGTGTGCGCGAAACTTATTTATCCGCTTAATGTGCCGCTGTCGGTGACTTTGGATGCTTCTTTTAATGAAAAGAATTATTTTTCCACTGCCGGCACCTTCTTTACCGACGCTTCTCCCTCTTATCTGATTCAAGACGAACAGCATGTCCTTGCTGAACTTTCCCTGCCCGTCAAAAAACGCTCCGTTGCAGGTGTCGAAACAGCAGGATTTAAGATGAAAGATGATTTTTATAATACCAATTATTTTTCGAGTCTCGACACCTTTGACGTCAGTACGTTAACGGGTTTTGTCGCAGGTGTGTTCTTTCGTACGAATACTATGAACGACTATTTATACCCCGACAAAGGATATAAATTTAAGGCGGGAATAGATTATATGATAGGAAAAGAAATCTATTATCCCGGCACTACCTCTCTGCAACCGTCGGAAGATAAAATACGTCATAGCAGGTTCAGAATAAAGATATCCTATGAACACTTCGTCCTAAGCAGAAAGTTATTCTCCTTAGGCATCTCGGCTCAGACTGTGTGGTCGAATCCTACATGCGCCTCCAACTATACTGCCTCCCTTCTGCATGCCGACGCTTTTACACCGTTTCCGGACAGCAAGATAAGATTTCTGCCGGAATATAGAGCCTACAATTATGCGGCTGCCGGCGCAAAATGCATAGTTAAACTGCCATATAATTTTATGATTTCACTGGAAGGTTACGCCTTTATCCCGTTTTTTCAAATGCAGGAAATGGACAACCATAGCGTGGAGTTCGGCAAATTTTTCGATAAAACGTATTATCTGGCTTCTGCTTCTATAATATTTAAAAATGCTTTCGCGCCCGTGAGCGTTAACTTCAACCTTTATAATAATAAAGAAACGCCGTTTTCCGTTTCTTTTAATGTGGGATATTTATTGTTCAACAGATATGCCCTGGATTAATTGTTTTCAAATAAATTTTGTACATTTGCAAACGATTATTTAATAAAATTTTACTATCAGTTTTGTACAACAAAACGAATTCTAATCTGTTAAAACAGAAAAAATTATGAACGAGAACGATCTTTCACCTGTAGTGAACCAAGAAGAAAAAACTGAAATGGAACAAGTTTCAGTAGAACAAACGAATGTTGAAGAGAAACAAAGTGAGGCGACTGTGACGCCGGAACCTGAAAAACAGCCGGAAATGGAGCCGGAGACAGTGCCGACGGCCGAGCCCGAAAAACCTGCAGACACACCTGAGGATGCCTCGAAAGAGACCTCGGAAGATACTCTGCATCCGGAAGATACTTTTGAACTCGCCTCTGAATTCGAACTCGCTGATATAGAAGACAATACCGAAGAAGAGGAAGACGAACCGTCTGAAAAAGATTATTCCAACCTCTCTCGTGAAGAATTGATAGAAAAACTTTCTGATCTCCTGCAAAATGAAGATGTCGACGCAATTAAAGCCGACGTCGCTGCCGTCAAAGTCGCCTTCCACGAAAAGACAAAACAGGAATACGAAAATACGTATTCTACTAAAATCGAGGACAACGATGAAAATGAGGCCGAACAAGTACCCGAAGACCTCCTCGAACAAAGATTCAACGAAGTCTTTAATATTTATAAGGAGAGAAGAGGAAAATACCTCGAAGCCCTCGAAGAACAAAAGAAAGATAATTTAGCTGAAAAAGATAAAATTCTCGAAGAACTTAAAACACTTATCTCCTCCGAAGAACCTCTGAAAGCTATTTACGATAAGTTTAAAGAACTGCAGGATAAATGGAAAGAGATAGGCGCAGTGCCTAAAGCCGATGTCAATAACCTGTGGCAGAATTATCACTTCCTCGTAGAAAAATTCTTCGATAAAGTGAAAATTAACAGGGAACTTAGAGACCTCGATATAAAGAAAAATCTTGAGTCTAAAATCAGCCTCTGCGAAAAAGCGGAAGAACTTATCCTCGAGAAATCAATCATGAAGTCTTTTAAAAAACTCCAGGAATATCACCAGGAATGGAAAGAGATAGGTCCCGTGCCCGCAGATAAGAGAGATGAACTCTGGAACAGATTTAAAACTGCTACCGATAAAATTAACACCCGCAGAAAAGAACACTATTTCCAGATTAAAGACCAACAGGAAACCAATTACGCCGCTAAAGTGGTAATAGTGGAAGAGGCCGAACGCCTCTCGGAAATTACTCCTACATCCCTTAAAGCATGGCAAAATGTTGGCGACCAACTGAATGAACTCCTCAAAACATGGAAAACTATCGGTCCCGCAGCTAAAGACCAAAATGATAAGATCTGGACTAAGTTTAAAGCTATCTTGGACGGATTCTACGCCGCTAAAAAAGAGTTTTTCGTTCAACTGAAAGACCAACAGTTTAATAATTATAATCTGAAACTTGACCTCTGTACTCAGGCAGAAGCCGTTAAAGACAGTAACGCATGGGGCGAAACAACACAAATTCTTATTAATCTGCAAAAAGAATGGAAGAAGATAGGACCCGCTCCTAAAAAACTCTCGGATAAGATATGGAAACGCTTCAGAGGCGCTTGCGATGAGTTCTTTACAAGAAAAGAAAATCATTTTTCTAACGTGAATCAGGAAAATGGAGAAAACCTCGCTAAAAAACAAGCTATTATCGAGAAAATTAATGCGCTCGAAATAGGTGATGACGGTCAGGCTGCCCTCGAAGAACTGAAAAAACTACAGAGAGAATGGATGGAAGTAGGCTTCGTCTCGAGAAAAGAAAAAGACGCTGTGCAAGCAGCTTATAGACAGGCCGTAAACGCTAAGTTCGACGCGCTGAAAGATAAAGGCGTGGAAGTGCGCGAACCTAATTTTAGAAATAATAATAGGGGAGGTAAAGCTAATAGTGAAGGACATTCCCTTAAAGATAAGATTAAAACGATGAAAGAAGAAGTCACCCGCCTCGAAAATAATATCGGATTCTTCTCCAATTCTAAAAATGCCGATCTCCTGAAAGCTGAATTTGAAAAGAAAATCCAGGCCGCAAAACAGGAAATCGCTCTCTTGGAAGCTCAACTAAAAGGCCAAAATGAAGAATAATAAGCTGTATATTATCCTGTTGCTTTTAACGACATTGCTTTGTCGTCAGTCTCTCGCCCAAATCTTTGCCGAAGATACCCTAAGCTTTTGTCGACAAGATAGTGTCATGCTTGATGCAGGCCTCGGATTCTCGTCGTATCTGTGGAATACCGGCGAAACGACACAAACTATCTGGGCGAAACGCTCCGGCTGGTTTCGTGTTGCTACTGCGACGGTAATAGACTCAGTGCTCGTCGACCTGAATAGAACTAAAATTCGCCAAAACGATACTATCGTCTGCTATAATGCCGACTTTACTCTCGTAATGGATAATACGGAACCCTATTGCCTTACCGGCGACTATCCTTTCGATGACGGCGACTATTCAGATCACTCCGGCTATGGTAACGACGGATTTTCTCCTATATCGTTCTCCTCTATCCCTAATAGAAATGGCGAAGAACTTATGGCAATGTATTTTGCTCCATCTTTTATTACCCCGCCTTCTATGAGCTGTATAAGAATAGTCTATAATCCAGACCAGGATATAACCAACTCTTTTACACTCCATTGCTGGATTAAACCCGATACGGTATATGGTAACTTCGCCGGCGATAATGTCTACTACCTCATTAATAAATGGCGCCCACTCGAAAAAGAATATTCACAGTGCAGCTATTGCCTCGCTATTAATAACGAAGGGAAAATTATCTTTATGTCTTGCGACGGAACCCAAAAGCAGGAATTCGTTGTGGAAAATACCGTTGTGCAGCCAGGCAGATGGACTATGGTAGATGTGGTTTGCTCACTAAATAAATTGAGCGTCTATCTCGATGCCCAAAGAGTTCTTTTCGAAAATATTTTCGTCTACCCTCAGGTGCTCGAAGATGTGGATGTCTTCCTCGGCGCTTCCTGTTCGGAAGAGCCGTATCATAATTATCAGGGAGGCTTCGACGACGCGAAAATTTATACCTGCGACCTCGGACAGAACGAAATTAATAACCTCTATGAGAATAATGTGACATATAACTACAACTACTTGTGGAGCAACGGCGAAACTACTAAGGATATCGTTGTTAATCCTACCGAGCCGATAGAATATTCCGTGGTCGTGTCTAATGACGTTAACTCCTGTTCCGATACCGTGTTTTTGGAAGTGTATCCGGAACTCGCCCTGTCAGTTTCTCAGATGAAAATGGGCTGCCCTAATACCTCCGTCGGAATTCTGATGGCTAACGCCTCCGGCGGTGTCCCTTTTAAAGATGCGGATACCCTGCCGTATGTCTACTCCTGGCCTGCCGGATACCCTAATTCGGATAGCCTCCTGTATAGATTGCCCGCCGGGAAATATGAAATCACTATTACTGACTCCGTCGGATGCTCTGTAACCGTGGAAAAAGAAGTGCTTACATATCCGAAACTCGAAATCGAAATAAGCGCTACCCCCGAGAAAATATATCCGCAAAATCCTGAAGTGGACTTTTCGGCGGAAATATCATGCGATTCCTGCTATGTGTACGAATATAAATGGGATTTCGGCGATGGCTATTTCTCGGATGAGGCTACTACTACCCATAATTACGGTATCTTCGATAAGGAAATATATGCCGAATTCGTAGTGACCCACTATCAAACCTATGAGGACGGCTGTATTGACTCGGCTTCGATTATACTGCCGGTGGCTGAACCTCAACTAAAAATCCCTAACGTGTTTAGCCCTAACGGTGATGGTATTAACGATACCTTCGATATTACTATTACAGATGATGAGGAGAGAACCCTTATGGATGTGTTTACTTCTAATACCCTCGTAGTATATAATAAACAAGGTAAAAAAGTCTTCTCCCAAAATAATTATACCGGTAGCCCCGGCGAATTCGACGGCGCACACCTGTCTGACGGCGTGTATTTTTATGTGCTTAAATGTAGCGGCGTAAGAGGAGACGATATATACAAAGGCTATTTGCATATCTTCCGTAATTCTCTGCCCGCTAACAATTAATAATTTGTTATCATGAAGTTTAATCCTGAAAAATGTAGCATCCCGGATGAAAGGATGAAACCGTTTATCGACCCCGATGAATTGTGGAACATCCTGAATACTACCGTTAGCACCCCCGAAAAAGTGCACGAAATTATCCAAAAGTCACTCGCTAAAAATCGTCTTACCCTCGAAGAAACAGCAGTGCTTATTAATACTACCGACCCCAAATTAGTAGAAGAAATTAAAGAGGGCGCAAGAGAACTTAAAAGACGCGTCTATGGTAATAGAATCGTCCTGTTCGCCCCCCTGTATGTCGGAAATAGATGTATCAACAACTGCCAATACTGCGGATTTAGAACCTCTAATAAAAACCAGGTAAGAAAAACCCTGGACGAAAAAGAACTTAGAGATTCTGTTGAAGCCCTCGAAGAAAATGGCCAAAAACGCCTTATCCTCGTCTATGGAGAACACCCCGATTATTCACCGGAACATATCGCTAACGACGTGAGAATTACCTACTCCGTGAAAAAAGATAACGGCTCTATCCGCCGCGTTAATATCAACGCTGCTCCCCTCGATATAGAAGGATTTAGAACAGTAAAAGAAGCAGGAATAGGTACTTACCAGATATTCCAGGAAACTTATCACCCCGAAGCCTATAAATTGTATCACCCTAAAGGAACAAGAAAAGCCGATTACGAATGGAGACTGACGGCTATGGACCGCGCCCAGGAAGCAGGACTTGATGATAACGGCC
>JAQVPY010000101.1 GCA_028701815.1 Bacteroidales bacterium
TATTGTCCGTATATATACTTCTACTTCTTGTATAGTTTGTTTTATGTATGATTTTCAGGAAGTTATTTCTTTTTGTAGAGTCGGCAGGTATTGTATCGGCATGTGTTTTTGTGATATAGAAATATTGAGCGAGATGCCATCCGCCGGATTTAATGAGGTTTTCGGCGTCGGATAAGGTTACGTCGATAGTTTTCCTATTAGAGTAAATGTTCTTGGTAAAATCCTCGTCGTTAGAGATGCCTCCGTTTTCGGAGACATTGATGCGGGAGTGGTAGTAAGCGAGCATGACGCCGTATCTGTAGTCTTTAGTATTAAATCTCAGGTTAGTTGAGAAGTTGTCATTAAGGGCGGCTTGTTTGGAATAGAATCCTCCGAGGTTTAAGAAGTTAAAAGAAGCGCCAAAGTCGATTGTTTTACCGAGTTTTTGATTATGTTCGGCTAAAAAATAATTTTCGTCGCGGTCGCTTCCAGGGGCTTGAGAATAGTATAGGTTGGTATATGGTTTCAGTCCGGAATAATATTTTGTATTGTATTCTGTAAGGGTATAGTATTCGAAGCTATTGTCGTTATAAAAAAATCCGGGATTGGTATTAGGGGAAAACTTTAGGTTTTTATGGGCGTGTCCTGAGTTGCTGGTAGCGTTATAGAAGTTTGCGCCTTTATTAAGGCGTTCATATTGTTGAAATTCGTGGGGTGTAGTGTCGAGTGGGTATATAGCATTGTTGTCGGCCGGAAAATTATCGAGGAAGCTATAATAAATTTTCAGGGAGTCGGCGTAGCTAACGGCGGGTAGAGAGTCGTGGGCATGGCGCTGAGGTGTCTCGTCGTCAGGATTTTTGGACCGGTCGGGGAGCGATTGTCCGAAACACACTGAGGTTGTCAGCAATAGGAGTGGCAATATGTAGCGAACAATAATATTCATAACTTACAAAAATAATAAAAATTATTTGGAATTGGGATTTAGAAATTGGGAATTTTAAAAAGTAGGAAATATTTTTTAAAATTGATGATAAATCTTTATATTTGCAGTTTATAGTAAATGTTTTGATCAAGATATGAAGTTATCCATAGTAATAGTTAACTACAATGTGAAGTATTTTCTAGAGCAGTGTCTTTTATCTGTTCGTGAGGCCATACAGGGGATTGAGAGTGAGATATTTGTAGTCGACAATAATTCTGTGGATGATTCTTTACAGATGTTAAACGACAGGTTTCCAGAGGTGCATGTAATTGCCAACAAGGAGAACGTGGGGTTTGCGAAGGCCAACAATCAGGCGTTAAGGCTATCTATGGGGGAATATTGTCTTTTGTTGAATCCGGACACGGTTGTTGAGAAGGATACTTTTTTGAAGATGTTGTCTTTTATGGATTCTCATCCGGAGGCCGGTGGATTAGGGGTCAAGATGCTTGACGGTAAGGGGAATTTTCTTCCGGAGTCGAAGAGGAGTTTACCAACGCCGGCTGTTTCTTTTTATAAGATTTTCGGTTTATCGAAACTATTTCCGAGGTCAAAGAAATTCGGGCAATATCACCTTTCATATCTTGACAAGGATAAGACGCATGAGGTAGATATTTTGGCTGGCGCCTGCATGTTAATCAGGAAGACGGTTTTAGATAAGATAGGTCTTTTGGACGAGACTTTTTTCATGTATGGAGAAGACATAGATTTGTCGTACAGGATTATTCTCGGCGGTTACAAAAACTATTATTATCCTGAGGCGAGGATTATACATTACAAGGGTGAGAGCACAAAGAAGGGCAGTTTAAATTATGTATATATTTTTTACAATGCCATGATTTTGTTTGCCAAAAAGTATTTTTCCGATAAAAACGTCAAATTATATTCGTTTGTTATCAATTGTGCTGTCTGGTTCAGGGCGTTTTTGGCGGTAATAGTCAGGTTTGTAAAGAAGGTGGCTCTTCCGGTTTTTGATGCGGCTGTTATTTATGGCGGCTTTATGGTTATAAAGCATTTTTGGGAGATAACAAAATTCGGTTATACGGGGTATTATCCTGACTTATATCAATTTTTGATAGTTCCGGTATATGTATTAACGTGGTTGTTATTTACGTATTTAAGTGGAGGTTATGATAGGCCGGTGAAGTTATCGCGAATTTTCAAGGGGATAGTTATGGGGACGGTAGCCATCCTTGTAGTTTATGCCTTGTTGAGTGAAGAGTTGAGGCATTCTCGTTTTATGATTCTTTCAGGCGCGGTATGGGCTATATGTTCTCTTTCGGCTTCGCGTTTTATTTTATCGCGCATTAAGGGCTCCGGAATAACATTTTATAATCAGACAAAGAAGCGAATAGTGATAGTAGGCGGTCCCGAGGAAGTACGGCGGGTTAGTGATTTACTTGATAAGACGGGGCTGACTTATTTGGAGAAACTATTTGTATATAGTGATGAGTGTTACAATAAGGACAATCTTTGTTGCGGATATATTTCTCAGTTGGAGGATATCATCAGAGTTCACAAAATTAATGAAATAATATTTTGTGCCAAGGACATTGCCGCTAAAGACATAATTGATATGATGGCGTCTATGCGTAGTCTTGATATAGAGTATAAGATTGCGCCGACAGAGAGTATCTCTATTATCGGCAGCAATTCGATAAATGCTTCAGGCGAGTTATATGTTGTAGATATTAACACAATTAACAAGCCATACAACAAGCGTAATAAGCGGATATTAGATGTGGTATCTGCATTTTTACTATTTGTTTTTTCTCCTATTATGGTATTTGTGGTAAAGAAGCCGTTGAGATTTTTTGCCGACATCTTTCATGTTTTTATAGGAGTGAAATCGTGGGTAGGCTATTATATGGAGAAGCCTGAGTATTATGAGAAGTTGCCAAAGATAAAACAGGGGATTCTTTCCCCGATGATTGTGATAGATAAGGCGGCTACGTCTATTAATCCTGCGGAAATCAATCTGTTATATGCGAAGAATTACATTGTCAGTAATGATATAAACATAATTATTAAAGGAATAAGATATCTATAATGAAGATAAATCTCGAACGACCTATTGTCTTTTTCGATTTGGAGACTACGGGGCTGTCTATTACGCAGGACAGGATAATAGAACTTGCGATATTAAAGGTTAATGTAGATAATTCTACAGAAGAGAAGACGTGGCTGATAAATCCCGGCATGAAAATTTCTCTGGAATCGCAAGCAATTCATGGGATTTCAGATGAAGATGTAAAAGATAAGCCGCTTTTTAAGCAGGTAGCCAAGGATATTGATAATTTCATCGGTAACGCCGATCTCGCAGGATACAATTGCATAAAATTTGACATTCCTTTTTTAGCCGAAGAGTTTTTAAGGGCGAATGTGGATTTTAAAATTGGCAGCCGCCGTTTTCTTGACGTACAGAATATCTTTCACAAGATGGAATCACGGACGCTTGTCGGGGCATATAAGTTTTATTGTCACAAGGATTTATTTGATGCTCATGAAGCGATGGCAGATACGCGGGCAACGTATGAGGTTTTTTTGGCGCAACTTGAGATGTATCAGGGCGTTGAATACAGGGACCTGCAAGGAGTTGTATCTTGCCCGATAGTCAACGATATTGCCAAGCTCAGTGAATTCACCCATCAGACAAACAATGTGGATTTAGCCGGATATATTGTATATAGCAAGACCGGTGAAGAGGTGTTTTCATTTGGGAAATACAGGAATATGAGTGTAAGAAATGTTTTTGAAAAAGAGCCGCAATATTACGATTGGATAATTAAAAGCGATTTTCCTGAATATACCAAGAAGGTATTGACGAAGATAATAACCGATTCTAAGAATTGTAAGGATTACAGGCTGTTTTAGTATGAAGATTATAGGAATCGGGCATAATTATCGTGAGCATATCAAGGAGATGGGAGGGTGTGTGCCCCCGAGTCCTGTGGTATTTCTCAAGCCCGATACTTCTATATTATTGCGTAACAGACCTTTTTATATACCGGAGTTTTCCGAGGAGATAGATTATGAGGCGGAGTTAGTTATAAAGATCTCCAAGAATGGTAAGTACATTCAGGAGGAGTATGCCTCTCAGTATTATGATGAAGTTGCTCTGGGCGTTGATTTTACCGCGCGGGATTTGCAGAAGCAAATGATTGCTGAGGGGAAGCCGTGGACTTTATGTAAGGGTTTTGACAATTCAGCCCCGTTGAGCAGGTTTGTTAAGATAGATTCTTTAAAAGACAGAGACAATATTCTATTTCGGTTAGCGTTGAATGATAAAATAGTTCAATATGGAAATTCCTCTGATATGGTTTTTCCTTTTGAGAAACTTATATCATTTATTTCGCGATATATATCATTAAAGATGGGTGATATAATTTTCACCGGGACGCCTGCGGGAGTTGGTAAAGTGGCTATTGGTGACAGGGTGACCGGCTTTATTGAGGACATGCAGATGATGAATTTTCAAATAAGATAAATAGTATGCGGGTTGTTTTTTTAGGGTTTGCGCATTTACCATACGAAGAGAGGATAAGGTGTATGCAGAAACCTGCATTGGAAGAAGTGGGCTGTGAGGTTTTTATTATATCTGCCTGTATGGATGGGTATAATGGGGATAAAGTGTGCAGTTTCGATTCGGCAGGGATGACGAAGCCCCAGGCAATTTATCGTGTATGTGAGTATTTGAGGGGCATTTCTCCTGATATAATCATTTGTGATAACCCTGTTGCCATACTTGCTGCTCAAAAGTACAAAAAAAGCCTTTCGGGGAGGCGCGATTTAAAGCTATATTATGATGTTACCGATTTTTATCCCGGAAAGACGAACCTGTATGGGCTGGGTTTTTTAAAGAAGACCATAAAGCGTGTTATACTTAGTGCATTAAATTTCTATTCGGGCTTTCTTGTCGACGGCTTTATCTTTGGAGAATATTACAAGTCGAAGTTTTTCAAACGCTATTTTGGAAAGAAAAAATCGGTATGCACTCCATATTATCCTGATTTAAAGTTTTTTAAACCGGAGAGTGAGAAAAAAACGGATTTTTCTGTTTGGAACATGCTCTATTGTGGTCGTTTTACAGAGGATAAGGGCTTTTTTGCGGTATTAGATGTAATGTCACTTTGTGCTATAGGCAGTCCTGACAAGGTTTTCAATTTGAATATTATTACCGGCTATGCGGAGAGTGGCAGTCCTGACTTTTCATCTCTTCCAGGAAATTTAAGGATAAACATTTTAGAATATTTGCCTTTTGAAGATTTTTGTCACAAGTTATCAGATAATGATATGTTTTTTGATTTGCGAGTCAATGACAGGCACAATACGCGTTGTCTTCCCATAAAGATTTTTTATTATATGGCTGTCGGCAAGCCGGTGGTTTATTCTAATTTGCGAGCCATACGAAACGGGATTCCAGAGATTGATGAAGTCGGCATTCTTGTAGGGGATGATGTGTTGGAAACAGCGAAAGCTGTCAGTGAACTCCTTGCGGATGAGAGCAGGTACTGCAACATGTGTAATAGGGCTGTTGAATTATCAAGGGATAAATACAATTGGCAGGAGATAAAGTCGGATTTTGTCAGGTTTGTTATAGAATAAGGATGGGAAAGATAAGGATAGATAAGAATATCATACAGACGATTTTTGTCAAGGGCGGTATATTGCTCTTAAATTTTGCTGTTACGATTTTTGTTGCGCGGTTGTGGGGAGCTGAGGGGAAGGGGGTGGTCGCAATTTTCGCGGCAGATTTAAGTTTAATAGCTATCTTTTGCAATATTTTCACGAGTAGCAGTGCGTCATATTATTTAAAGCGTGTTGGGGCCTCAGCCTTAATGACGCAAGCGTATTTGTGGGTAGCGATAATTTCCGGTGTATTAGCGATAGCTTTGTCTTTTTACAATAAGGGCGTTTCGCTGACATTACCGTTATTTATTGTATCGATATTTCTCGGATATATCACTTTCCATTCGTCGTTATTTCTTGGAGCGCAGAAGGTGCCCTATTATAACCTGTTGACCTTTCTACAGCCATTATTGCTGTTGGTTTTCATGTTTGTTATTAATTATTGTGACACGAGTCTCGGGTATTATTCATATTTTTATGCCCAGATAATATCTTTAGTCATAGTTTTCATCATATCCAAGATTTTGATGAGGAAGACCTTTGGACGTTTGAAATTTATTTTGGACAAGGCGGTAGTAAAGCAATCTTTTTTGTTTGGGTGGCAGACAGAATTAAGTAGTGTCTTTCAGTTGTTGAATTATCGGTTAAGTTTGTATGTCCTCGGGATAATGATGGACATGTCGGTTGTTGGTGTTTTCTCGATAGGCATGTCTGTAGGTGAGGCTATTTGGGTTTTCAGCAGGAGTATTTCTTTAGTGCAGTATTCCAATGTTTTAAAATCAGGGAACACTGCGGAAGCGAAGAAAGAGACATCCAGGGTTGCATTATATGCCTTATATGCGTCGATAGCATGTTTAGCGATAATAGCATTATTACCTAAAGACTTTTTCTCGTTTATTTTCAAAGGGGAAGAGTTTGAATACGCAAAAAGATGTGTATTACTTATGTCTCCGGGGATATTAGCCATTGCTTTGACTAATGTTTACGGCAATTATTTTTCTGCAATAGGTTGCTTAAAAATTCTGATATTGAAATCCGGTGCGGGGTTGGTGGCAACGATTATTCTTGTATTAATATTAATACCGCGTTATGGAATAGACGGCGCATGTATTTCCAACACGATATCATATATTATCTCGTCGCTTATTTTGACGATTGCATTCTTTTCCAAGGGGAAGGATAAATAAAAAAGGATGTTCCCTGAAGGAAACATCCTTTTTTATTAGAACAGTCCATTATTATTCTTTAACGATCTTCTTTACGATTATGCCATTAGTCGTAGTGATGCAGACTTGGAAAGTACCGGCTGTTAGAGAGTTTAGGTTAAGACTATAGGAATTTCCGGATACATTAGCGGTCATCAGCAAGTTTCCTGTTGTGCCGAACACGTTAATCTCCGTCATATTTTCGCATTCAATAATAACGGTATTTTGTGTAGGGTTAGGATAAACGTTTGCCGACAATGTGTTTGAATTATTTATTGCGTTAAAATATTGGAAATTAGCGACTAATGCTCTATTCTCGGTTACGGTGAAGGAGTAAGTGGCTTCAGAGGAGACCACTGTTCCATTTTCTGTCCAGTTCAGGAAATTATAATTAGTGTTTGGTGTTGCAGTCAATGAGGCTGTTTCGTTGTAATTATAAATACCGGTACCCGAGATACTGCCACCTTCTGAAGGATTGGATTCAGCTGTAATTTCGTAGGAGATCAGGTTGAAGTTAGCCATGAGGGTTCTATTACTCGTAGCGGTGAATGTATATGCCGGGGTATTAGCGACCACTGTTCCGTTTTCGGTCCAGTTAGCAAATTCGTAGCCCTGATTTGTAGTAGTAAGAAGAATAACCACAGATCCGTAGTTATAGGAGCCAGCGCCGTTAATTGTGCCGCCTTCTGTCGGGTTAGCCGAGGCTGCGATAGTATATGATATAATATTGAAGTTAGCCACCAAAGTTCTGTCTTCAGAGGCGGTGAACGAGAAGGTTGCGTTAGTTGAGACCACTGAGCCGTTTTCAGTCCAGTTAGTGAATTCGTAGCCGCTATTTGCTGTCGCTGTAAGTGTAACGGTAGTGCCTGCTTCAAATGTGCCGGTTCCTGTGATTGTTCCTCCGTTACTTGGAGAAGCGGATGCGTTTATTTGGAAGAAAGCAGAAACGGTAGCGCAAGAGGAGTTAGAGGATGGGCTTTCGCCGGTGCTGCATATAGAAACTAAGGTATAGCAGTATGTTTCTCCGATTTCGACA
>JAQVPY010000102.1 GCA_028701815.1 Bacteroidales bacterium
TATTCTCTTCAAAGAACGTCCTTCATCTACAAATACCTCCTTAACATATAAGTGGGCATTCTCGAGTCTTTCTCCTTCGTTCTTAACTTTCCAATTTGCAACTGCACTAGCTAAAAGTTTATACATCTTAGCTGACGCTTCCTTAGACGAAAACTTTAAAATATAAAGGGCTTTTTCTACTTCAAGACCTCTTATCATATTCGCAACTAAGCGCATCTTACGTGGAGAACTCGGACAATCTTTTAATGAGGCAAAACATCTACTTTTGTTTGCCTCTTTACGCATCTCTGCTCTGTTATGTTTTCTTGCTCCCATTATTTATTATTTTTATTTGCCTTTTTTATTTCCGGCATGACCCCTGAAAATTCTCGTGGGTGCGAATTCGCCTAATTTATGACCTACCATATTCTCCGTAACATATACGGGAATGAATTTATTGCCGTTGTGTACAGCTATCGTTAATCCTACAAAATCAGGAGAAATCATTGAAGCACGCGACCATGTTTTAATAACTGTCTTCTTAGAAGCACTTACCTGATCTAATACCTTCTTCTCAAGCTTGTAATGAATATACGGTCCTTTTTTTAATGAACGACTCATAACTACTATTTTTTGCGTTTTTCAATAATATACATATCCGATGCTTTTTTAGGAGCACGTGTCTTATATCCTTTTGCAGGTATACCCTTCCTTGAGCGTGGAATACCACCGGAAGCTCTACCTTCGCCACCACCCATGGGGTGATCAACAGGATTCATTACAACACCACGAGTCCTAGGTCTGCGTCCTAACCATCTTGAACGACCGGCTTTACCGGAACGTTCCAAGCTATGGTCTACATTACTTGCCATACCTATTGTGGCTTTACATGTCTGCAAAATCATTCTGGTCTCCCCTGAAGGAAGTTTGATGATTGCAAACTTTCCGTCTCTAGACATCAATTGAGCATAAGAACCGGCACTACGAGCCAACTTTGCTCCCTGACCAGGTTTCAACTCTATATTGTGAATGATGGTACCAAAAGGTATTTCACTCAAATACAAACAGTTGCCAAGATCCGGAGAAGCTCCCTTTCCTGAAGAAACCTTTTGTCCTACTTGTATCGCGTGAGGAGCAATGATATATCTCTTCTCGCCATCCGCATAACTTAATAATGCAATACGAGCCGTCCTGTTAGGATCGTATTCTACACTTTTTACAGTAGCAGGAATACCTTCCTTGTCACGCTTGAAATCAATTATTCTATATTGTTGCTTATGACCACCGCCAATATAGCGCATCGTCATCTTTCCTGCATTATTTCTACCACCGGTCTTCTTTTTCGGTTGCAACAAACTCTTCTCCGGTTTATTTGTAGTAATATCGTCAAAAGCACTTATAACTTTAAAGCGCTGACCTGCAGTTGTCGGTTTAAATTTCTTTAGAGCCATTTATCTTAAATATTGCTGTAAAAATCAATAACTTGACCTGACGCGATAGTAACAATTGCTTTCTTAAAAGCATTGGTCCTACCGCTTATTACTCCACCTTTGGTGAATCTTGATTTAAGTTTACCGCTGTAATTAATAGTATTTACAGCCTCAACGTCTACGCCGTACATTTTCTCTACGGCCTCCTTAATCTGTATCTTATTCGCCGCCTTACTGACAACAAACGCATAACGGTTGAGTTTTTCAGTCATCAACGTCATTTTCTCTGTTACTATCGGCTTTATAATAATTTCCATTTCCTATAAAATTAAATTATTTTAAACAAATTCTTTCTATATCCGCAATAGCACTTTCTACGATTAAAAGCTGTTGGGCCTTA
Organism: Bacteroidales bacterium; assembly: GCA_028701815.1. Lineage (GTDB taxonomy): Bacteria > Bacteroidota > Bacteroidia > Bacteroidales > BM520 > RGIG7150. Next base: position 1,810 of record JAQVPY010000102.1, read on the forward strand.
AGTATGCTATATGTGTTCAAACTATCTGCATTGATGATTTCAGCACCACGAATATTTCTTGCCGATAAATATAAGTTGTTGTCAGCCCTTGCAGATACCAATAAAACTTTTTTTCCTGTTAAATTGAAATTTTTCATCAATTCAACAAAATTTTTGGTTTTGTGTGTATCAAAAGCAAAGTCCTCAACGATCGTTATCTTCTGATCAGCTGCCTTATAGGTTAAAGCCGATTTACGAGCTAACGCTTTCAACTTTTTGTTGAGCTTGAAACGATACAATCTCGGTTGTGGTCCGAAGACTCGTCCACCACCTCTGAACAACGGGTTCTTAATATCGCCGAAACGAGCTGCTCCGGTGCCTTTTTGTTTCTTTAACTTCCTCGTACTACCGGAAATCTCACTTCTCTCTTTGGATTTATGAGTGCCCTGACGGTTATTTGCCATATACTGTTTTGCATCCAAATATATAGCATGGTCATTAGCTTCTATTCCGAATACGTCATCATTGAGCGTGACCTTCTTTGAAGTCTCACCGCCTTTAATATTATATACTGCTAACTCCATCTCTCAATAATTACATATGAACCCTTGGAACCAGGAACGGCTCCTTTAACTAAAATTACATTCTTCTCAAGCATGATCTTCATGATTTCAAGATTGATAACTTTTACTCTGTCGTTACCCATTCTTCCACCCATTCTCATTCCTTTGAATACTCTTGAAGGATATGAAGATGCACCTATTGATCCCGGTGCTCTCATCCTATTGTGCTGACCGTGAGTCTGGTCGTTTACACCCTTAAACCCATGTCTCTTAACAACGCCTTGGAAACCCTTACCTTTGGATGTCCCTACTACGTCTACATATTCACCTTCCTGGAATATGTCCACTCTTAATTCTTCACCATACGTCTTACGTGACCCTGGCTCGAATCTTGTAAACTCTCTTAATATTCTCTTCGGAGTAACACCGGCCTTTTCAAAATGATTTTTCAAAGCATTTGTAGTATGCTTTTCTTTTTTGTCATCGAAAGCTAACTGAATAGCTTCATAACCATCGTTCTCCAATGTCTTAATCTGGGTAACATAACATGGACCCGCTTCAATGACAGTACATGGGATATTATGTCCCTGCTCGTCAAAAATGCTGGTCATACCCAACTTCTTTCCAATTAATCCTGACATCTTCGTTTCGTTTTATAAATTTATACTTTAATATCGACCTCGACACCACTCGGTAATTCGAGTTTCATCAATGCATCGATTGTCTTTGCACTTGTACTGTAAATGTCCAACAGTCTCTTGTATGTAGAAAGTTGGAACTGCTCACGAGATTTCTTGTTAACAAACGTAGAACGGTTAACAGTGAAAATCTGCTTGTTTGTGGGCAAAGGTATCGGACCGCTAACTACAGCTCCCGTAGCCTTTACTGTCTTTACGATCTTCTCCGCCGATTTGTCAACGAGATTGTGATCATACGATTTCAGCTTTATTCTAATCCTCTGGTTCACTTTAATAATTTTTTAAAAATCAACTTTATATCCTTTTATCTTATATATTACTTCTTCCATTATGCTACGCGGTGGTATTGCATAATTAGAGAATTCCATCGAAAAAGTACCGCGGCCCGAACTAACATTTCTTAACGAATTGATATATCCGAACATCTCCGCTAATGGCACCTTTGCATGTAATACCTGTAATTCCCCTCTCGAATCCATCTTGGTAACCTGAGCTCTTCTTTGATTCAAATCGCTCGAAATGTCACCGATGTAATCGGCCGGTGAAACTATCTCAACATTCATGACAGGTTCAAGTATAACCGGTTTGGCAGCCTTGCAGGCAGCCTTAAATCCGATACTCGCAGCAATCTCAAAAGATAACGCATCACTGTCGACTTCATGGAACGCGCCGTCAAGTAATCTTATCTTTAAACTATATACAGGAAATCCCAACAATACGCCGTTTTGCATGGCACTTGTAAAGCCCTTCTCGATAGCCGGTATAAATGCCGCCGGAATTGCTCCGCCCTTTGTATCATTGATAAACTGTAGTCCTACAACACCGTCATCAGCCGGACCGAGTTCAAACTCGATGTCAGCAAATTTACCATGTCCGCCGGACTGCTTTTTGTAAAGCTCTCTATGGGTCGTAACAGCTGTAACAGCTTCTTTATACGCAACCTGAGGACGGCCTTTGGTACATTCAACACCTTGCTCGCGAACTAACCTATCAAGTATTACATCTAAATGCAACTCACCCATACCGCATACTATTGTCTGTCCTGTCTCACTATCTACTCCAAATGAAAACGTAGGATCTTCCTCCGCCATCTTCGCCAAAGCAACATTCAGTTTGTCGACATCTTCCTGTTTTTTTGCTTCTATAGCAATTCTGACAACAGGTTCAGGAAATACGATGTTCTCTAATAGAACAAAATGAGACGGATCACATAATGTATCACCGGTCTTAATTTCCTTAAAACCTACGCCGGCAGCGATGTCACCCGCAAGGATCTCACTCATCGGATTCTGTTTGTTGGCATGCATCTGCAAAATCTTCGACATCCTCTCTTTTTTTCCGGTGTTCGCATTTAAGAATTGTGAACCGGCTGAGAATTTGCCCGAATAAACTCTGAAAAAAACAAGTCTGCCTACAAACGGATCTGTCTGAATTTTGAAGGCTAACGCGCTGAATGGTGCATTCTCATCAGGGTGAATTAAAACCTCATTTCCACTGTAATCAACACCATACATCGGTTTAGCATCAAGTGGACAAGGCAAATAATTGACGACTGCATCCAATAAAGGTTGAACACATTTGTTTTTGAATGACGAACCGCATAATACAGGAACAAGCTTAAGCTCTATCGTAGCCTTGCGAATAACCTTCTTTAAGTCGGAGACAGTAATCGATTCCGGATCATTGAAATATCTGTTCATCAAATCCTCATCCTGCTCAACTACAGTTTCAATTAATTTTGTTCTGTATTCATTAACTTGAGATTGCATTTCTACGGGTATGTCATACTCTTCAAATACTAATCCCTCTTCATCTTCCCAAACAAAGGCCTTCTCTTCAACTAAATCGACGATACCTGTAAATGCGGCCTCTTCACCGATCGGCAATTGAAGGACTAAAGGTATTGCATTTAATTTATCGTTTATTTCGTCGACTACTCTGAAAAAATCGGCTCCGGAACGGTCCATCTTATTTACATAACAAATACGGGGCACGCTATATTTATCAGCTTGCCTCCATACAGTCTCCGACTGCGGCTCGACGCCACCTACAGCACAAAAAACGACAATTCCGCCATCAAGGATTCGAAGAGATCTTTCAACCTCAACAGTAAAATCCACGTGACCGGGAGTATCGATTATGTTTATCTTGTAACGATCATCATCAACATTCCAAAGAACTGTAGTAGCAGCAGAGGTAATGGTAATACCACGTTCCTGCTCTTGAGGCATCCAATCCATGACGGCGGTTCCTTCGTGAACCTCACCCATGCGATAATTTACCCCTGTATAATACAATATACGCTCCGTCGTCGTGGTTTTCCCAGCATCAATGTGGGCCATGATTCCGATATTTCTTGTATGTATTAACCTTTCAGACATTGCGTATATTTTGCTTAACTATGATCTAAAATGAGCAAAAGCCTTGTTAGCCTCTGCCATTCTGTGAATCTCTTCTTTACGTTTAAAAGCTGAACCTTCTTCTTTATATGCTGCCATAATTTCGCTTGCCAACTTCATGGAGAATGTTTTCTCATGACGTTTACGTGCAAAGCCGATAAGGTTCTTCATTCCTAACGACTCTTTACGTCCGGGACGGATTTCAGTAGGGATCTGGAAGGTTGCACCTCCTATACGCTGACTTTTAACTTCAACGGAAGGAGTTACATTTGCCAGGGCTTTTTCCCAAACTTCGAGACCGTTTTCACCCGTTTTATCGGCAACGATATCTATAGCATCATAAAATAATCTGAAGGCAAGGTTCTTCTTGCCACGAAGCATAATATTGTTAACAAACTTTGTCACTTTAGGACTGCCATAAACAGGATCCTGAAGTATTATGCGTTTTTTTGGTTTTGCTTTCCTCATCTTATTCTAAATATCTAAATATATACTATTTTTTCTGTGCAGCAGCCTTCGGACGTTTTGCTCCATATTTGGAACGTCTCTGGGTTCTACCATTTACACCACTTGTATCAAGAGCACCTCTGATAATGTGATAACGAACACCCGGAAGATCCTTAACACGACCACCTCTAATCATTACTATAGAGTGCTCCTGTAAATTATGACCTTCACCGGGAATGTAAGCATTAACTTCCTTTTGATTCGTCAAACGAACCCTTGCAACTTTTCTCATCGCTGAATTAGGCTTCTTAGGTGTAGTGGTATATACCCTTACACAAACACCTCGACGTTGCGGGCACGCGTCCAAAGCAGGACACTTACTTTTGTAAGTGAGCTTCTGACGACCTTTTCTAACTAATTGCTGTATTGTTGGCATACTCTGTTTTTTATGTTTCTTACTTTCAAATTTTACTTTCATCAACTGAAAGTGCCTAAAAAACAGACAAGTAGACGGGAAGACAACATCCTGCGGATCTCTTTCCACAGTTTGAAACCTATAATTTGCCTTAACTTGTCAGGTTTCTCAAACACTTAAAAGCGTCTAAATCACACTTTTAAATTTCAGGCTGCAAAAGTACAACTAATTTTCTTTTTATCCAAATATTTTTAAACTTTTTCTTATTTTTCAGTTTCTTCTCTTTCGACAAGCACTTTCAAAGTAGCTTTTACATCCTTAAATAAATTAACGATAGCATTATACGAGCCCAATTCTTTAATACGATTGTCGTCCAGCATAATATTCTTTTTATCTACTTCGTATTTATACTGTTCCATTAAAGCCTCTGCGATGGCAGCGGACGTTACGGAACCGAAAATTTTACCTTCTTCTGTCGCTTTTACAGGAATCTTTACAGTAGCTGTTTCAAGAGCAGCAGCTAAATCTGTAGCATCCTTAATAAGTTTAGCTCTCTTGTGCTCCTGCTGCCTTACGACTTCATCACGAACCTTAATGGCAGATGGAGTAGCTGTGATGGCTAATCCTCTGGGAATTAAATAATTTCTGGCATATCCAGGTTTTACAATAACGACATCGTGTTCAAAGCCTAAACCCTGTACATCTTGCTTTAAAATAATTCTCATACTTCGTTCCTCCTATTTTAATAAATCAGCTATATATGGTAATAATGCAAGGTGGCGGGCTCTTTTAACTGCTTGTGCAACCTTCTTCTGGTATTTGTTTGATGTACCGGTGATTCTTCTCGGTAATATTCTACCCTGGTCGTTTACAAACTTCAACAAGAAATCGGCATCCTTATAATCAATGTATTTTATGCCTAATTTTTTGAAACGACAATATTTTTTTCTTTTTACTTCTACCGCTATCGGTGTTAAGTATTTAATATCTGTATTCTGCATAACAATTCAATTTAATTTAATTCTTTCTCTTCAACGGCAGGCATTTCGGCGGGTTCTTCTATAACCTTTTCTTTAGGTTCTTCTACCGCATTAATAGCAGCCGCTTTTTTAGCTCTCTTCTTTTCGTTATATGCCACTGCATGTTTGTCAAGTGCTACGGTCAAGAAACGCATTACACGCTCATCCCTCTTAAATTCGACCTCGAAAGGTCTGATAACTTCCGGCTCAACTGTAAATTCAAAAAGTTGATAGAACCCTGTACTTTTCTTCTGAATTGGGTACGCTAACTTACGTAAGCCCCAACTCTCTTCATACACAATTTCCGCTCCCCTTTCAGTCAGAAAATTTCTGAACTTCTTAACCGTTTCCTTCATCTGTTCTTCAGATAAAACGGGAGTCATAATGAAAACGGCTTCATACTGCTTCTGCATAATTTTGATTATTAGTTATTACT
>JAQVPY010000103.1 GCA_028701815.1 Bacteroidales bacterium
CTTCTGAGACGTTTACGGTAAATGTATCTGTTATCGTTTCTCCTGTAGCGGCGGTAACTGTCGCTGAGATTTCGAAAGAATATATCGGGTTGTATCTATAAGATTTATTCTTCGGGCATTTAGCAATAAAGCAGATGCTCGCTTTGCCGTTTTCATCGAGCGTGGCTGTCCCGGAATCGATTGTCGTAGGGCTGTTGTCGTAGAAAAAGTGTCTAAACCATGGGAAAAAGTTCGTTTTACGAGTAACCGTATAAGATACTTTTGCGCCGTTTAGAGATAAGCCTGTGTATGTTTCTGCGTTGAGGTTGACACATACTTCCGAGTTCATTTTATTCTCTTTGGATGCTTTCTCGAAAGTGATCTCGAATGTCGGACGTTTGTATTCTTCAACTTGAACGGAGAGGCTCCCGAATTTGGTTTGTATACGGAATGAGCCCGTAAGACAATCCGATGGGATTGTAAACGAGCCCGTGAAGGAGCCGAATTCGTTAGATGTGAAATCTTGTGATTTCAGGTTTTTGTAGTTGGTGTCTTTAAAGGTGACGGTTACTTTGGAGTTAGGGATAACAGAATAGTCGTTCCCTTTATTTTCGGCGAGAATGCCCTTAAAATATATTGTTTGACCCGGGCGGTAAATGGCTCGGTCAGTGTATAAATATGCTCTCGTGTTTGTTTTAGGCTCGTTATTATCTTTATACAGGTATGTGTTTTGAGAGAAGTTGTCTTTGTCACTGTATCTGATTCGGAAAATCGGGTTTCCCTTGAGTTCATCATTAGCGGTGAAAATTATTTTGCCATCCGAGTTTGTAGTTGCTGTTTTGACAATAGATAAGGATTTTTGCCTCGACGAGGATTGCCAGATGCTCTTATAAATTTCAACAGTGCAGTTCTTTATCGGTTTTCCGCTGTTTCTGTCGCAGACAAGTAGTTCGTATTTATCTGTATTATAAATAGAAGACAAGATGAAGTCGACTTGTGATACTTGAAATATATAGCAGGATATTTCGGAAGTCTTTTTATCAAAATTTTTGTCGTTACAAACTATCAACGCAAAGTCGCCGGCGGACAGCTCCGGGATTATTATTTGGACGCTGTGCTCTTTATAGTCGTTACCATTGTCGACCGCTATGTCCCATTGTTCTATTATTTTTTGCGACATAAGGTTGATATCCTTATCAGTATACCTGTATTTGAAGGCTTCTTCGGAATCTAATCCTACGACTCTGAAATACAGATGGGCGCAGTTAGTGTAGCTGACAGTTGCCGGAAATTTTTCATCGGGGTAATTTGTTTCAGCGATGGAGACATTATTGATACTTTCCTTTGTAAGTTCCTGCAGCATATTATAGCACAATATTCCTCCGTGAGAGTCCGGGTGTTTTTCAATTGCTTTACGGCAATATTCAACGGCGTAGGTTGTGTTTAAATCGTTAGCATCTGCGTGTGAATTGTAGTAGTCTGCAATAGTGAACATTACGTCTGCAGCAGCGGGGTGGTTCGCAAAATTTCTTTCGAGTGAAAACAATGCGGAAAGATAATCCGCATCGCGTTCGTCATACGACATGTTTGCATACACAAAATCGAGCCTTGCGAGTTCAGTATCAATGAGTACCGGCACATCATTAGGATGCAGGTTGATAATATTCTGGAATAGCTTCAGCGATTGAATCAGCATGGGAGATTCACTGAAAGAGTCGTCAATTAATGTTTTTGAGAAAGTGCTGTAGGGTAGGAGGGCCTTGGCGTTGGTTATAGATGCCCCAAGGAGATTATTCTCATTATTGCTTAAAAAGTCCAATGCCCGGAAGGCTAACAATTCATATAAGCTCGGTCGAAATTCTCTTGTGTTGACATCTTTAATATCGGAGAGTATCGCATTATAATTTTCTATAGGTGTCTTTACAAGGGTCGCGGCATTTTCTACGGATTTCAGATAGTATTCGTAGCATTTATTCTTAAAGTCTTCTCTGCTCCAAGTCGCGATATCGTCGGTTTTTTCTGTCACATTAGCTCTATTGCCGATAGACCATTCGTTATTCATAAAATAGCATTCGTAGAGTTGGGCAGTTAGCGAATAATAAATATTCTTATCCGGAACTTCGGATTCTGTTATTTTTTTTTCGAAATCGGCGATTGTAGTTATAAGATAATCCTCTTCGAAGGTGGCTGCAATACGTGCCTTGTATATGCTTACTTTAATAAGTTGGACGTTATTGTTATCTGCGGTAGCCAGTGCTTCTATTGTTTGTAAGGTCTTCAGCGCAGTTTTAGGCCATCTGCTTGTAATTGAGGAATCGACTTCTTCCCATAATTTTTCGTAAGTATTATTACCGTTTTGTGCAGAGGCAAATGCACAAAATAAAGATGCAAGGCATATTGCCGTTATCGTTTTTTTCATAATTAAGTTAAGTAAGGTGTAAAAAGAACACTAAAATTCATAACGTGCAGAATCCGTGCCAATATTTATGTCTCTAATAACAGATAAGGTATCGTTGCTGTAAAGTCCGTTCGGGTTCATCTCCGAGGAATACGGTTCGTCGAAGATGGATATGAATTCCTTAATTACAAAAGAGCTGCTGAAATCGCGCATGACTTCGGAGAGGAGTCTGTCGGCGTCTAATTTTTCTCGGAAGTTGCCGACTCTAATTCTGTAATTTGGTTCTTTAAAAGAGATAAATGCGGGGATACCCGGAAACAATTGCATAAATTTATCGGCGGCTTTATACGCGTTTTGTTTGGATTCGTTGCCTGATTCAAAAAAAATCTGCACTCTGTAGCCCTGATATCCTGCGTTAAAAGAGTCGTATAGACGTTTTTTCTCTATAAGCTCATAAAGTAATGGGGTGGCATGGATATTCAAAGTCCCTTTGTGATGATTTTGCCAACTTAGATGTGTATCCGTTTGAGCACTAACGTGTTGAGATGCAATCAAAAGGCCTAATACAAAAAAGAGGGATAAAAATTTAACGCGCCTGTTCATGCTAATTGTAAAAATTAATTAAGAATTCGATGCAAAAGTACATCAAAAATTGATTAATTTAAAAAAAAAGAACAAAATGTATTGCTTATTTCAATTTAAGTATTATTTTTGTAGTAATTTTTGTGGAGGAGTGTAGGTGGATGTGTGTTTGGAGATATGTGTGTTAATGAAAGAGTTAAATAATATTGAATAGAAAAAATTTAATTAAAAAATATAAGAGTATGAAAAAAGTTTATTTTTTGTTATTAGGAGTAATTATTCTTTTCGCTTCTTGCCAAAAGAAATCAGCGCCGGAAGTCATGACCGGTGACATTTACGACATTACATCAACAACGGCCGGCGTCAGCGGATTTATCCTTGACAACAATAATTCCGACATCACAGAAGCAGGTTATTGCTGGGGCACTATGACAGAGCCTATGTATGACAACTGTGACGGAATCGTTAAAGATGCTTTTACAACTTCAGGTTTGTTGAAAGATTACACGATGACAGATCTTATGTCAGGAACCGAATATTTTGTTCGTGCTTTTGCTGTTAATGATGAAGGAATCGGCTACGGCTTAGCAAAGAAGTTTACACCGGCTAAAGATGTTCCTATTATGGAAGTAGCAGTAGTTGACGCAGTAACTCCTACTACAATCACTTTATCAAGTAAGATTGTTACCAATTCAGGTGCAGAAATCTCTAGAGTTGGTTTCAAATATTCTACATTACCGGGCGTTGGCGCAGGTTCAGATGAGGTTATAGCCGTTTATGACGAAGCAACACAAGAATTTACTGCAGTAATCGAAGGTCTTACTTCAAATACACAGTATTATGTAAGGGCTTTTGCTACCAATAGAATGGGAATGGGCTTCAGTGCTGCAGATACTGAAGTTGCGACTATCACTTATCTTGAAGAATTTAGCGGCAATATCGTTGATGCAAACGGCGTTGCAATTTTGAAATACGAAGTTTCCGTAGGTCTCTGGAATGAAATCACTTTCAATACCAAAACCGCTACAGAAGGTCTATATCCGAAAACAGGTTTGAATTATGATGCGATGTTACGTTTCATCAATAAATTGAATGAAAAGGGTGTCGGTACTTTCGATCTTCCTACGGCAGCAGAATGGAGAACGGCAGCAGGTTCCTATACATACAGCGGCGGTGACGTTATCGACAACGTGGCTTGGTATATCGGAAACAGCAATGGCATAATGCATAAAATCGGTTTGAAAGCATATAACGAATATGGTGTGTTTGACATGACCGGAAATGCTTGGGAAATGACAAAAGACCTGTATGATGCAAGTAATCGCATTATCCTTGGTGGTAGCTGGAATAGCGACGCCGAGCAGTGCAAAACGGCCTCAAGTTTCTATTATCCGATGGCTTCATCAGGAAATGATGTCGGTTTCCGCGTAGTACGCAAGTAATTAGTTTTCATATTATATATGCGTTTTTAGTTTTGGTAAGGGTGAACGTTATGTTCGCCCTTACTTATATATAAATATTATGAACGAAAACCTTAACCCTAACGGCGAAGATTTGTCGCAAAGCGATAAAAAATATGAGGTGGCCTTGCGCCCTTCCGATTTTAAGGATTTTGCGGGACAGGAAGCTATTATCGAGAATCTGAAGGTTTTCTGTGCGGCGGCAAAACAAAGGAATGAACCCCTCGACCATGTCTTATTACATGGTCCTCCCGGATTAGGTAAAACGACTCTGTCGTATATCATTGCGAACGAACTGGGGGTAAACATGAAGTCAACTTCGGGTCCCGTTCTTGATAAACCGGGAAATCTTGCCGGTCTGCTTACCAATCTTGAACCCCATGATGTGCTTTTTATCGACGAAATTCATCGTCTGTCACCCGTGACTGAAGAATATCTCTATTCAGCGATGGAAGACTATAAAATCGATATACTCATCGACTCGGGAGCCAATAGCCGCAGTATACAAATTAATCTAAATCCTTTTACCCTTATAGGAGCTACTACAAGATCGGGACTTCTTACAGCCCCTCTTCGCTCGCGTTTCGGTATTACTGCCAGGCTTAATTATTATGATGCTAAGACACTCTCGAAGATCTTGAACAGGTCGGCCGGAATAATGAATATTTATATCGACTCAGAGGCCTCATTCGAGATTGCAAGACGTAGTCGCGGGACTCCACGTATCGCTAACCTGCTTCTGAGAAGAGTACGCGACTTTGCTCAAGTTGTCGGCGACGGTAATATTGATATCAATATTGCCCAAAAAGCCCTGCTCGCTCTGAATGTGGATATACACGGTCTCGACGAAATGGATAATAAGATACTCTCAGCCATTATTGAAAAATTCGGAGGTGGTCCTGTCGGCGTATCTACTATTGCAACTTCTGTCTCTGAAGACCCGGGTACTATAGAAGAGGTATATGAACCTTTCCTTATCCAGGAAGGTTACCTCGTTAGAACTCCTCGCGGCAGACAAGCTACCGAACTCGCATATAAACACCTCGGAGTGATAAATGTTGCCGGAAAATCAAATACTCTGTTCTGATTATAAATCGGAAATGGGACGTTTTTCCTTCCCAAAGAAAACCCACCTTAATGTAAAGGCAATAAGCTGATTGCATTGCCCTTTCTGCCAAAATTGCTTGGAAAAAGGTCCTAATGACCAACTGTCGGGATTGTTATATGATAATATCGGCGTAAGGAAAAAAGTGCCGGAATATTTAACGTCTATCGATAACTTCTCTAATAGCCCTACGCTGAAGCCTATGTCAAGAGCGAAGTCAACGGGACTTATGTTGTCGTACAAATCAGAGTATTCAATGTAATTTTGGAAATATCTGTATTTCATTAAAATGCCTAAATTCGGTCCGGCAAAGACAGAAAAATAATTGTTGAATTTATATTTGTAGTGTATCGGAATTGTGATATAATGTAATCGCAGTACCGACTGATAAATTGACGCTGTGGAGGCGGTGTCGATGCACCTCGCACCTTTTTGTATGTAGGAGATTTCAAAGTCTATAATAGAGTGCTCTGTGATACTCAGGTTGGTGAAAAAACCGACATTCAGACCGGGCTTTTGGAATACCTTGGTGATCATAGAATTGCTGCTGAATATGGAGGAATCTGCGATGTTGTACCCTGTGGTATGAGAGGCACACGCTCCTAATACTATCCCCCCATTATAACTCTGCGCATATATGGAACAGGATACTGAAAGTAAAAACAAAACAATATATTGCCGAATACTCATGAGCTACACCTTATACTTATAGGTAACAAGAGCTAATTCTTCGTTTGCCTTTACTATCTTGCCTTTTAAATGTTCTTTGTAGTCGATAAGTCTTTGCATGACAGCGTCATCGCCGGAGGCTAAAAACTGTGCAGCCAAAATGCCTGCATTTAATGCTCCATTGATGCCAACAGTGGCCACGGGAATTCCCGGAGGCATCTGAACAATGGCGAGTAAAGCATCTATGCCACCAAGTGACGCATCTATCGGAACCCCTATAACCGGTAGTGGGGTCATGGCTGCTATAACTCCCGGAAGATGCGCGGCCATGCCGGCACCGGCGATGATAACTTTTATCCCGCGATCTTTGGCGCCTTTTGCGAACTGCTCCACCTGTTCCGGCGTGCGGTGTGCCGATAAGGCGTTCATTTCAAAAGGAATCTCCATCTCATCAAAAAACTTGGCCGCCTTCTCCATGATTTTTAAATCACTCGTGCTGCCCATAATTATGCTTACTATCGGTTTCATGGTAAATGTTTTATCTTACAAAGATAGCTAAAGTTTGAATATTTGTCGTACTTTTGTACTATAATATTTGTTCTTATGAGATTACGTACTATTGTTAATTTTGTCGCAGTCTGCTTGTTGACAGCGCAACTCTCCTTCACCGCCAACGCCCAAAATGCCTGGGATGATGTCAGCACCTTTGAAATTAATAAGCTATATCCCCGAACTAATGTCGTTCCCTATGATCAGGAAGCAGATGTCTTCGTCTTGAATTATCTTAATTCACCGTATCTTAAATGCCTGAATGGAAACTGGAAATTTATGTGGGTGCCTAAGCCGACGGATGTCCCTATTGACTTTTATAAAATAGATTATGATACCCGTTCATGGGGGACAATCCCGGTACCCGGAAATTGGGAACTCTATGGCTATGGCGTACCTATATATGTTAATGTTAAAAATGAGTTTCCATCAAACCCACCCCATCCCCCGGTCGAAGATAATCCCGTAGGTTGCTATCGTCAACAATTCGTAATACCTAACAGCTGGGACGGCCGCAATATTTATATCAACTTCGGCGCCGTTAAATCCGCTTTCTATATTTGGGTTAACGGAAAACCGGTCGGATATTCGGAAGATGCTAAAACAGCAGCAGAATTCGATATTACCGAATACGTCATCGCCGGTGAAAATACTCTCGCTCTTGAAGTCTATCGCTTCTCCGACGGCTCATACCTCGAATGTCAGGACTTTTGGCGCCTCAGCGGAATAGAAAGAGATGTACTCCTTTATTCAAAACCAAAAGTTAATGTCTATGATTTCTTTGCTAAAGCGGGACTCTCCAATGACTATGCCACAGGCACTCTCGACCTTTCTTTGGACGTACAGTGCTCCCTTGAGAAACTTCCTAAAAAAGATTATATACTCGAAATTGAACTCTTCGACAATGATAAAAAAACAGT
>JAQVPY010000104.1 GCA_028701815.1 Bacteroidales bacterium
TTCCAACTGCCGTTTTGCCTCTGCACGAAATTCGTTAAGAGGCATGGGAGCAATGGCTTTTGTGTTTTCAAAATACTTGTTTTTAATAGCATATTCATTTGTATTTGCCTTGAAACTTGCATTTTTATTGTTGAAATATTGAATAAAAACATCTTGTGTAAATGCTACGGTAAGTGCGTCCATTGCGTGGTGGCGGTGGTCATTACGTTTCGACCAGTCTTTTATGCGATAAATTCTATTTGTTTTTTCTCTACCTTGATCATCAAGCCTTTTACTCTCAATAACTTCAGTCATTCCAAGAGCATTATATTTATCCCAGTTTAACTCTTTCATAATATCAATCAAGCCCCAATCTTTGCGTAATTCATCTGTAACAGAGCCACTTGTTGCAACCACACGCCGAGTTATCTCATTAAGCATCTCCAATGCTTTTTTTGCGATATATTGAGTATTGCGCAAATCCCTATTAATGAAACCATCAGGAATATCTGCTTCCGACATTTTTAGTTTATTATATTTACCCTTTGAAATGGTTGCCGCGGTTTTTGTTTCTTCGTTATCATCAATTCTACTTTTTAGGTTATAAAGCCGTTCAACTCTTATTAAAAATTCTTCCAACCCTTTTTCGCCATACTCGTCTTTTACAAAGTCATATGCGGTTTTATTACCTTTTTTAAGGTTTACGTCTCTTAATTCCAATGTTTTATTTGAAAAGCTATCATCAAAAAGTCGTGCTTGAGGTATTATATGTTCAATATCAAATTTACCGCTAAAGATTTCGGCGGGAGAAATATATGTGTTTGAATACAAGGTTTTATAGCCGTTGGCTTTCATTTCCTGCCAAAGTTTATAACGAATAATATCATTTCTACTAACATGAGATAAATTATATGGAGCTTCAGCCAATTCTTTACGATAATTCTCGTATAGTTTAGAATTGTCATTGATCGATTTTGTAAGTTCCTCACGCTCTTTTGCATTTTTCTTTAATTCGCGAGCAAGTTCAACTCTGATTTCATCAAAATGCTTTTCTCCATTTTCATCAGGAGTTCCATATTCATCAACCAATTGATTAATAACATTTACCATCTGATTTAGAATCTTTTCCACAACAGGATTCCGCAATGTGTTTTTAGGAAGAATGTCCAAATGTTCCTTTAATATTTTGTTTCGAATTTCTTCTTTAGTCAATGAAGATTTTGAATGTTTTTCGTATCCGGCATAAACACAAGCTACATCATAGCCATTGCCTTCTTTCAGGTATGGCAATATTTTACGAATTGCTTTTGCAGAGAGAGAACCGTAATCATCAAGAAATGTAACATTAGCGAGTAGTTTGGCAGAATCTTTGTCCAAGCCATAATCACGCATCAATTTATTGATTAGATTTTCGTTACCTGTTTTGGAATTATCGCCTTCAAAAGAATAGAGTAAATGCCATAGTTTATAGAAAGGTTGAGCATCAAGTTCTTTCGCGGGATCAAACGTCAAAACATCTGTATTCCAACCTAATCCGTTAAAAATCGTTTTTACATAATCGATTATTTCTTCTGTCGGTTGCTTAAAATCAATCGGATTATGCCCTGACATTTCAATGATTTTTCCATAAGCCTGAAATAACGTATTCACAGTGCGATTGCCGTCAATCGTTTTAAAGTTTAAATCTAACTCCTGAGAATTGTTGAACAGTAATTTCAAGGCATCGGATTTTGACATTTTATCCCGAATAAATAATTCATTTGCCAATATTGCTTTTTCTTCCTGATATAAGGGTCTATGTCCTTCTATTTCAAGTTTGTCAATATCAGTATCATCGAATAATGTTGGCGATTGGTCTTTTTTATTCTTTTTGGCTTTCTTTCCATTTACAGATACTTCAATATTATTCAATATTTGCCAAATTTTAAATTCTTGAAAAAGAGGAGAACTGCGTGGAATAACCCGACTACCAACTGTTTTGATCTTCTTTTTGCCATCAATTTCAACTTCTATCTGCCGGCTTTCAAACTCGCAAAACGAAATCAATCCTTTTTGAGATTTCAAACGGCGCTGATAGAAAATGACAATATCACGAATTTCCGATTTCAATTCTTCTGCCAATTCCGAGTGAAATTGTTTTTGCGTTTCCCAAAGTTTTTCAAATTCATCCAAATAATCCTGACGATAAAACACCATATTTCGCAAACTTGCATTTGGGTTATTATTCAACACTGCCATTTGATACTGGCCAACGGTTTGTTTTTTGAAATATAACTCCTTACTACGGTCTGAAATGGCTCCAAGATAACCACTTGAGCCATTTATTTTTGTATTGATTTCCTGCAAAACAACTACTAATTCTTCTAATTGTAATTTTCCGCTTAATCCGTTTACTCGCCATTGTAAATTTTCAATTTTCTGCTCATTTGTATTTCCATTACGTTTAAAACCAACTATCGTATGCTCTTTTTGAACTTGTTCATTGATTGCTTTTTCTTCATTCCAAATTGTGTGAGTTTCATTCCAAATAAAATGCTTTACACAAATAGCATAAACAGCATCTCGTTTTTTCCCGGTGAGTTCATCGTGTAGTTCATCCGTTAAAATATCAGGATAAAATTCATTTTGTTTCTTCCAGACTCTGTCAAATTCATTTTGCAAATCGGAACGATAAAAATCGGGTAAATATTTTTTACCGTTTTGCAAGAGTTCTAAGCAATATTGCCCGGGGGTAAGATTTTCCTCATACAACTTTTTGGCTACATCCATACCGTCAATCAAAGAGCCTTCTTCCGAACCTTTTGCTTTGCGACTACTTTTATAACCGCGTTTTTTGTTTATCATCAAAAGCACACGGGCAAATTTTTCTAACGAAATTTCTCCAGTGGCGGCTTTAGCCCGCAAGCGATATGTTTGAAAAGTAGTTGCATTGCCGGTTTCTGATAAAATGGTTTCATCAGAAATAAAGCCATTATCTTTTAATATTTCAATCAGATTTTCACGACGTAGTTTATACCGTTGAAGATTGCGGCGCATACTGCGTTTTAAGGTTCTATCTGCATTCGTTGTAATACTTTTACCTTTTTCAAAATTTGAAAGTTCGTCAACTGTAAGTGGATTTATGCGAACGCCTAATTTAACAATAGAAGATTTTTCTTCGTTATTTTCTGCTTCATTCACCACCGCCCAGCCGATGCTGTTGGTGCCGAGGTCTAATCCGAGTATTTTTTTCATTTTAATAAATTATGCTTAATAATTGATGTATTTGTTTTTTATAGTATTTCTTGCAAATTTCGGTACTTTTGTTAAATAATGCAAATATTTTTAATGAAAAAGAATGCTGATTAAAAATAACATATATCTTTGTAACATAAATTTTAAGCAATTCACAATAAGGATTATTCCGTTGTGAAAACATTTAAGGCGGGACGACTAATAATCGTCTCGTTTTTTTGTATATGTTATAAAGTGAACGTTAAGAAAAAGTCCGTTGAAAGCGTTAAAAGCCAAAAGCTATCTGAGCCGCAGGCGAGTTCTTTTGGCTTAGCTTGAGAGGGACTTTTTTAGTGAACGAAGACGCAGCGGAAGACTTTTTTGTTACTTTTTTAGTCATAAAAAAGTAAAGCTATAGTCATAAAAAAGAAAGCTATAGTCATAAAAAATTCAGACACAATAAGATAAAAAAAAAGCCGCATACGCGGCTTTTTTTATAACCAATTTAACAGGTTTATTGTATAGAGCCTGTACCTTCTTTGAAGTTCAAAGAAATGATTTGACCTGCTGTTACAGGAACCGGGGTTTGGTCGTTACCGTTGCCACGATATTCTATAACACCGTCTATAATAACGAATTCTGCTTGCCACCAGTCAAGAGTTGGTGTATATTCTGCGAACCATTTGTGGTGAGCATATATTCTTAGATTGCCGTCAGCAGATGTAGTAGCGGTCATCGTTTTGTCGCCATTATCAATGAATAAAGCATTTTCCATCTGAAGATTATATCCGCCGAAAGCGTCGCCCGTTCCATATACGTATGGTAAGTCGACAGAGATTTTGTTGTTGAGGAAGTCAACGACAACCATATAATAACCGGAAGTTTCAGGAGCAAGGAGGTTGTTAGTTCCCTTGGTATAATCAGCGGGAGCGATTACGTCGCCTTCTTCTACGCCGAAGTCGCCATTCCATTCTTTAACGGAGCAGAATTTAAAGCCTGCATTTTCAGCAGCGTCGATCCAGATAACAGCCCAGAAAATATAAGGGTGACCGTTTGCAGGGACCATTTCGACGATATAATCGCCTGTCCAGTCCCATCCGCCTATTGCGTCACCGATGATATAGAGGTTGTCAGGATATTCTGGTAACGGTTCAACGTCGCCGGTTTTTGTTAGTGTAAATACCATGCCGTTAGCAGGAGTCCATGTAGCGTTGATTGTGTAGTAGCCTTCGTCTGCTTTTGCAAATGGGATGTTTTCGCCACCCGGTGTGAGAGCATCTAAAGTGCCGCCGAAGTTGGTGTTAACTTTTACAGTTGCTGTTTCATCGAAAGCATCGATGCCCATTTTCCAGCCGCCGTTGTAACGGAATTTGTAGTCACCTTCACGGAGAACAATTTCAGTAGCTTCGAATTGCATTTCCGTCTTGGAGAAGTCGCCTTTTATCGGCATCGGAGTATCTGTCCATCCTAATGGAGTTGCACCGCCGAGGATGTCCCATACAGGAACGGGGATGATTAAGATTTTGTTGAGTTCAGTATCGAGAACCACGTGATAGAGTCCGCTTGTAGGTACACTGTAAGAGCCACCAACCTGGAGCTCGCCGTATTGTACGTCGCATGTCGGCTGATCGTTACCGCTTACGGCTACTGTTTCGAGGGCACCGCCATAAACTGTCTGTGTTCCGCCTTCTACTAATGTTACGTTGAAAAGAGAACCGGCTTCGAGAGCAACATATTTTTCATATAATGTTGTCCTTACGGTTTGGTCAACTTCGTTTTTTGTAACTGTCATCATCATATCAGGGTCGACAGTTGTAAAAGCGCAAGCTTCGCCATTCAGATAGTAACCGTCTAATACGACTTCAGGATCATCCGGACCAGGGTTCGGACAAGCGGTAAAAGTCACCATTACTGCTACAAGCAACATAACTTTGGTTATGTTAGCAATTGTTCTTAAAAAATTTTTCTTCATAGTTTTGAAATTTTGTTTAAAACGTTAATAATTTTATTTTATTATAAATTGGTTAATAAATTCGGATTTTCGTCGCAAGCCCATTTAGGAATTGGGAATATATCGGTACCTGTTCTTTCAGGTTTTTCCCACCATGCCTTATTCCATTGGCCGCAGCGGATGAGGTCTTGACGGCGGTGACCCTCACTGAACATCTCTCTACCTCTTTCTGCGAGTAAGTCTTCAATGGTAGCGCCGGAGATATTATTTACACCGGCTCTATTTCTAACCATGTTGATTTCTTCGTCGCCGTTTTTCCCCTGACGTATTTTCGCTTCAGCTCTCATAAGGTAGAAGTCGGTGATACGGAAGATAACGAAGTCGTTGCTCAAGTTTTCTTTTGCGCCTGCCTTGATTTCATATTTGCGTGGACGAGCGCCGGAGGATCTGATGATGTCTCTGTTATAAGAAGCGTCTAAATAAAGGGCGGGGATGTTTTTTGTAAAAATCAAAGGGCTGCCTGTAAGAGCGTCATAGACGAGGTCGGTAGAGTTATAATAGTATTGTTGTCCCATAAGGAACCAGTCCTGTTTACGGAGGTCGGTATCTTCATAGCTGTCATAGAAAGCTTCGAGGGTGGCAAATCCGTTCCATGGCTCATCGGTCATATTAAAGGTATATTTACTCTGATAGTGGATGGATCTCATGTGAAATCTGAATCCCTGGAAAGTAGATTCATCGTAAGGGATGGAGAAGATGATTTCGCTGTTGGCGTCGTTATCGGTAACAAACGGTGCGTTGATGTCGGTGCCGAAAGTGAAGGCGCCGGATTCTATAAGAGAGTCACAGTATTTCTCTGCCATCTGCCAGTTTGCCGAGCCGGTATATACTTCAGCGTTGAGGTATAATTTGGCGAGTATGGCGTATCCTACATATTTGGTTACCATCGACTTGGTTGTTGAGGCCGTGCCAAGGTGGGTGAGGTTGTCGGTTACGGTATTTATAAGGTTTTCATAAATGACTTCTCTTTTAACCTTTTCCGGTTGTTCCGGAGCGTCTACGGTAGAAGTTAGATAAGGTATGTCGCCGAAATTGTCGATGAGAAGATAGTAGAAGAAGGAACGGAATGTTTCCATTTCGGCTTTTTTCTTCAATACACTTTCGGTTTCTTCCATCTGGTCGAATCTGTCGAGGATTTGGTTACAGGTAGTGACGCCGCTCCATAGGCAGCTCCACATATTGTTTACGGCTTCGAAGTCGTTACTTGAGCCCCACGACTGTTGGTGAACTGTTCTCCATTTTCCGCCGTCGTCCCAGTCGGTATCGCGGGTAGGGCAGCACATTTCGTCGGAAGATATTTCCTGAGCGAGGAACCACCATCCGCCATCGTCGGCGAGATTTTGTAATTTAGCGTATGCTTCAACGGTGAGGTTTGCCACCTGGTTGTCATTTTCAGGATAGTCGTCGCCGGAAATTTTGTCGTATAATGTTTCGTCTAAGTTAGTACAGCCTGCAAATAGCAGCGTGAATACTATAAAATATGCAATTTTTTTCATCATCTTTACTTTTAGAATGTTACGTTTACACCGATTGTGAATGAACGGGTTTTAGGATATACATTATACATATCTATACCGTAAGATAATCCGTCGATGGTTGTTTCCGGGTCTAAGCCGGAGTAGCCCGTGATGGTAAACAGATTATTAGAAGCCAAATATAATCTAAGGGTTTGGATATATTTGATTCTTGTCATGTTGAAGTTATAACCGAGAGCGAGGTAGTCGAGGCGCAGGAAAGATCCGTCTTCAACATAGTAGTCGCAAACGGCGGGGCCGCTTGTTCTGCCGAGTTCAGCCCAGGTGAGGGCGTCTTCGAGGCAGTTGAGGTTCGGAAGGTTGCCTGGGTAATCGAGGAGCATTCTCGTAGCGTTATAAACGTCGTTACCTATCATAGATCTGAAGTTGATGTCAACGGTCCAGTTTTTGAAAATAATGAAAGAGTTGGAGAAGCCGATTTCAAAGTCGGGTGTTGCACTTCCGGCGACATATCTTTGAGCCTGGTCAATATTTGTTGTATATCCGCCTGTGCTTGTCTTATAGACGAATTCTCCGTCGAGGAGGTATGGGGTTCCGTCGGACCTGAGTACCAGTTCCGGAACATAGAAAATACCTATTTCGTAGCCTTCGATGATACCTGTAACCCAGTTGGAGTTACCGATAAGGCCGGGGCCTGTGATATAGCCGTCTTTTCTTACGCCGTCGGAAGAAGTAAATTCGCCGAGGGAGATAATTTTCTGATGGTTATGTGAGGCGCTGAGAGATGATCTCCATTTGAGGTTCGGCTTGTCAATGATGTAGCCCTGAACGTTTAATTCGACACCTCTGTTGATCATTTTACCTGAGTTGGCGTAAGTGGTACTTGCCAAGTTTGGCGGAACCGGCACTGAATAAGAGCCGAGCATATCGGTAGTGGTCTTG
>JAQVPY010000105.1 GCA_028701815.1 Bacteroidales bacterium
GTCATGTGCTGAAATCATCGGGACGTTGTTAGAATTCCAGAACCGTTTTTCTTGCGACTCGTTTTCTATTGCTGTCAACTTCTTTTTAGTGAGAAGACGTTCCATCTCTTTGTTTCCGCGAATGAGCATATTACTGTCGGCGACATACAGGTCAAGTTTTCTGTATATGTTATATAAGTCTATTATATAATCCGTCGAATCTTTTATTTTCTTAGTTATAAGTGAGTTGTCTTTATAGAGAAGTTTGTAGACGCTTCCGTTATTTACGAAGAAATCCTTATAGATCATATTAGTATAATTACGAGAAGCGTCCATTTGTGGGGAGAACGTTGAACTACGGAATTCGGAAACGGTATCCAGTCCCGAGTTCAGCCAGGACACTTCTTTAGGAAGAGTTATGCCGAAGCCGGTTTTTAACATGGCGAGTAGGGAGGGTGAAATATCCCTATGAGAAACGACAGCCGGAGAATAGTGGCTGTTTTTGAGCATTGGCGACCAGACTATCAAAGGCACGTTAAAAACGGTTTTAGCTTCATTTTGATTATTGAAATGGTGGTCGCCTGTTATAACAAAGATTGTGTTTTCAAAACCTTCTTTATGGCTATAGCTGTTTATTAAATTTCTCAGGCAATCATCGTAATACAAGTAAGAAGAATAAGCCTGAAGTTGCCAATCGGGCAAGTCATTATTATCTCTTGTCGTAGCGCGCATCTTTTTATATCTTTCACGATATTTCTCTGCGTCGGGGTATTCAAACGGGTCGTGAGTAGTGAGGGTCATAAATACGTCGACGCGAGGAATAGTATCGGAAAAGGTAATCTCTTTCACCGCTTCTTGGAATAAAATATGGTCGAGAACGCCCCATGTATTTTTGTCCTCCTGAGGATATTTTTCAGGATTAAAATATTGGTCAATTTTATTTTGTTCGGTAAAGAAATTCATGTCGTCAAAGCCTAACCATCCGCCGTAAAAAAAGGATGTCCGGTAGCCTTGGTCGTGAAGAAGTGTCAGAAGGGAAATAAAATTAGGGCAGCCCTTTTTATAAGCCAAAAAGCCGTTTTTCCCAATCGGTAACGCTGTAAATAGTGCCGGCAACACGCCGGCAGTTCTCTTTGATGTCGACATGCAGTTGTTCCAGTTAAGTCCTTCCATTGCCAAAGAATCCAAAAAAGGAGTACAAGAGGTTCTGGAGCTGTATTTTCCTGAGAACTCACTGCCGAGACCTTCGGTGATGATAAATACGATATTGGGTTTTGTCTCGTTTAGATTAAAAAATGGGGATAAAACGTCTTTTGTGTCTTCGAGGTATAAAAAAGGATATTCAGGATCAGTGAAGTTATGTTCCGGGAAATATTCCCGTAACTTCTCGGCGCTGTCTTCAAAAGTGTATTTATGTAGTTGCGTCTCTGAACGTAAGGTGCCGAACAGGTAGGCCTGTTTGTTGATAATAGTATAATAAGCTCTTTCTGTTTTAAAGGCGCTTCTGTTCTTGTAGATAATATGTGAAGAGCAGAGCCCTGCAGCAAAAATGAAAACGGCCGTCCAGCAGACGAAGCGGTTGATGCGGACCTTTATTGCGGAGACCAGAAAATATGATATCGGAAGGATGAATAATAAGACATAGCTCCACCATGCCGCAGTCTGTGAGGAAGATACGGTGTGCGTAAGTTCGTGAAGCGAATAAACAAAGATGATCTTGTCGAGAGCTACTTTAGCAATTGAAAAATATATTATTAAAGCCCACGAAATCATTATCAATAGCGAAAAGATTATGCGTACACAAATCTTTGCCGCTTTGCCGTCCAACAATTTTATGAGCATAAAGAATGGAAAGATGATTACAGTCGCGAGGCTGAAAAAAGAGATGTCGGTGAATAACCCGATAAAATTGTGATAAATCTCGTAGCCGAATTCGCCGGAATTGTCATAAAGGATTAAACTTTCAAAAAATCTAATAAGTACAGCCCATATAACTATCCATACGCATAAAGATACATAGTCTTTTATTGACTCTTTAGAAAAAAGCTTTTTCATACTTCTTCTTTATAAATCAGGGGTTTCATAATCTACTAAGACTACCTTGACAGACTTATTGGCGCATATTCTCTTTGTCAGCTCCACGTTTTCAGGCGTGTAATCTGCAGGCGTATGCCAAAAATGAATTTTTTGTTCCGGAAATGAATCTGTGAGAAGTGGAAACATCCTGAAATTACAACTTATGGCATCCGGTTCTAAGTCGCCTATTCTGCCTTTTGTCCGTTCATACCAATATGCAGTATCCATTGTTTTTAGATCATGAATATTATCAACCCACAATAATACAGGTATCCCGTGCTGCTTGACAGTTTTCAACGCTTCCCCATTCGGACTTTCAATAATCAACTTTTTTTGTAACCCGTAATGACAGATGATGTCGTTAATTTTTCCTGACAACATCTCGGCATTATTAACATAGAGATTTTTAACATCTAACCAATAACGTAGCTTTTGAGGGTGCTGAATAGCGGAAAACCACTGGTAAAGTTCAAGACCATTTATTGTGTCGTTGTCATCATGACCGACAAAAATCTTGTCCTGAAATGGAGAGATGAAAATGTCAACTTCTACGCCGGCAAACAGATTTTCTTTTTCCTGAGCCGTAATAGTATCGTTGACACGATGTGCCCATATCTTTGAATCGGGGTAGTTGAATGAATCATTCTTGCAGCTGATTGTGATTACTGCAAATAACGGCAGCAAATATATGAATTTGCTATGGTTGATAAAATTCATGTTTTTTATTATTTTTTGCAAAGATATCGGTTTTTATGAAAAATAAAACTGAGCTAATAAAAAATCATATTTTTTGTAGTATATTTGTAGTCTAATATTAAAATCATGAAGAAAAATATATTTATCGCATGTACGCTTTTGCTTTCGTTTGTGTTTGCTAACGCTCAGCAAATGTCGGGTACTTATTCCGTGGGCTCAACAGATTGTGATTTTACTACTCTGCAGTCGGCTTTTATCTCCCTTAGTGCTTCAGGCGTAAATGGGCCCGTAGTAGTTGAAATAGATTCGTCGTATAATACAGCTCTTGAACTTTCTACCATTTATGTTAACGGTATTGAGGGCACTTCTTCTGAAAATACTGTAATTCTCAGGCCTTCAGATAATGTGGCTAATGTCACCGTGGCAGTTAACGCTACCAATGTGATGGAAATAATAAATGCCAGATATTTTGAGATTCAGGGCGATGAAAGGCTGACTTTCGAGAATAAAAGTCTCGACATCTCTGCTGTAATTATGATTATGGACGATCCTGCTATTACCGATAACTCGGGTTCTATTGTTACAGTTAACGGATGTTATCTGTTAGGAAATGAAAACAGTAATACTTATGGTGTCTCTTTCTATTCTTCTTATGATGATCCGGACGGCGATGATTATAATATTACCATCTCCAATAACTATTTTTTACGTCTCCACAAGGGTATTGTAGCTTACGGCGGGGTTAAACCTGATTATCTTACCGACTGTGATTTTAGGGTTATAGATAATTTTATCGGAGACAAACGCGAAGATTATCTTATAACTGATGCCGGAATCATGTGTGATAATATTAAAAAGATAACTATTACAGGGAACAAAATTTTCAGTATTATCTCGTCCGAAGTAGAAACCTGTTATGGAATGATTTTCGAAAATTGCTATACCGGCACGGTGAATAACAACCTCATACTTGATGTAGTTAACAGACATGAGTCAGGTGTCGCTATCGGTCTCGAATTAAAAAATGATTCCGATAACAGTACTGATATCCGCTGCTATAACAATATGATCTCTCACGTAGCAGCTGCTACTGCTCGTGGCGCCGTAGTTGATACGGATTCTAATCCGGACAGTTATCCTCAGTTCTATTATAACTCGATATTACTTACGATAGACGAGACCTATACGCATTTTGGCGTTAACCATTCCGCATGTCTCTATATTGCTGATACCATCGTGGGTTATCCGATAAAAAACAATATTTTAGATAATGAGTTCGGCGACAACGCAATGGCAAGTGAAGAAAGATATGGAACGGCAATTGCTTATAATGCTTCCGACTTCCCGTTTACTGCCATCACACATAATATCTTCTATACCGATGAACTTATTAACGGCTATACAGCTGATAACGGCACAGAATTTATCACTTATGATGAGTGGTGCGCACTTAACGGAGATGATACAACCTGCCGCAATGCAGACCCATGCTTCGCTTCAAGCTCGCTTCTGAAACTTCAGGCGACTAACGGGTGGGGGACTCCTATCGCAGAGATTACTAAAGATTATTTCGGGAATATCCGCAGCTATTCTACCCCTGATATCGGTGCACACGAGAAAAGAGATAATTCGGGAATAGAAAACGCTGATAATACTGCTATATCCGCTTATTATACTTCAGGAGATGTGGTGGTGTCTTCTACAGAAATGCTTTCAGGCGACATTTACCTGTTTAATATGCAGGGACAGGTTGTAGGATATACAAATGTCTCCGGCAACAGAGCCGTTATAAATGCAAGGAATCTTAAATCAGGAATTTATGTCGTCTCTTATTTCGGAACGACAAAGTCTTCAATAAAAATATATATAAACAAATAAACAAAACATGAAATTTTTCTTAGATACTGCTAATTTAGAGCAGATAAAAGAAGCCCAAGAGCTTGGAATTATCGATGGTGTAACAACTAACCCTTCCCTTATGGCCAAAGAAGGCATTAAAGGTGAAGAAAATATAAAGAAACATTATATTACGATTTGCGAAATCGTTAAAGGCGGCGATGTCAGTGCTGAAGTGTTCGCTACCGATTACGAAGGAATGGTCCGTGAAGGTGAAATTCTCGCTGCTCTTCATCCTCAGATTATTGTAAAACTTCCGTGCACTAAAGACGGAATCAGAGCCGTAAAATATTTTTCCGATAAGGGTATTAGCACCAACTGTACACTCGTGTTCTCTGTGGGACAGGCTCTGCTTGCTGCAAAGGCCGGTGCAAAATACGTTTCTCCCTTTGTCGGCCGTCTCGATGATATCTCAAGCGACGGAGTAGCTCTCGTAGAGGATATCGTTAACGTTTATAATTATTATGGATATGAAACACAGGTTCTTGCCGCTTCTATCCGTCATACACAACATATCATTCAATGCCTCCATGCCGGAGCCGATGTGGCCACCTGCCCGCTGAAAGCTATCCTCGGATTGCTGAATCACCCGCTCACAGATAAAGGTCTCGCCGACTTTGTGAAGGCAGCTGAAACCATGAAATAATAATATCAATGAAAGAAGATCAGGATAGTATTATAAGCGAAATCACCAAGGACGATTACAAATTCGGATTTGTTACAGATATCGAGGCAGATGTCGTCCCTAAGGGTCTTAATGAGGATGTCATAAGAATGATATCCGCAAAGAAAGAAGAGCCCCAATGGTTGCTGGATTTTCGCTTAAAAGCTTATCGCCAATGGACTGCTATGAAAGAGCCGCATTGGGGTCATCTCGACTATCCCCCAATCGACTACCGGAATATTATATATTATTCTGCACCTAAACAGAAGGCTGAGAAAAAAAGTATGGACGATGTGGACCCCGAATTGCTTAAAACTTTTGATAAGCTTGGCATACCTCTGTCGGAACAGAAACGTATTAGCGGCGTGGCTGTAGATGCCGTGTTTGACAGTGTGTCGGTGAAAACGACTTTCAGCGAAACCCTCGCAAAACACGGGATAATCTTTTGCTCTTTCAGCGAAGCGGTGAAAAATCACCCCGACCTTGTGAGAAAATATCTTAGCTCTGTGGTGCCGATAGGCGATAATTTTTTTGCTGCGCTGAACTCCGCCGTATTTAGCGACGGTTCGTTCTGCTATGTGCCTAAAGGCGTGCGTTGCCCTATTGAATTATCTACGTATTTTAGAATAAACGCTGCAAATACGGGACAATTTGAACGTACCCTGATCGTTGCCGATGAAGGCGCTTACGTGAGCTATATGGAAGGCTGTACTGCACCACAACGCGATGAAAATCAGCTGCATGCCGCTATCGTGGAAATAGTGGTGATGAAAGATGCCGAAGTGAAATATTCTACGGTGCAAAACTGGTACCCGGGCGATAAAAACGGGAAAGGCGGCATATATAATTTTGTGACGAAACGCGGAATCTGTAAGGGCGATAACGCAAAACTCTCGTGGACTCAGGTTGAGACAGGCTCCGCTAAGACCTGGAAATATCCGGGATGTATTCTGCAGGGCGATAACTCGGTGGGGGAATTTTATTCCGTGGCAGTTACTAATAACTATCAACAGGCCGATACCGGAACTAAGATGATACACCTCGGTAAAAATACTAAAAGTACCATCATTTCAAAAGGCATCTCCTGCGGTTATAGCGATAATTCCTATCGCGGTCTCGTGAGAATATCCAAAAATGCAACTAATTCGCGAAATTATTCGCAATGCGACTCGCTGCTCTTTGGTGATAAATGCGGCGCCCATACTTACCCCGATATTGTGGCGGAAAATAATTCTTCTATCCTCGAACATGAAGCAACCACTTCTAAGATCTCGGAAGAACAACTGTTTTATTGTAATCAGAGAGGTATCTCTACCGAAAGCGCTATCGGATTGATAGTTAACGGATATGCAAAAGAAGTGCTTAGCCGTCTGCCGATGGAATTTGCCGTAGAAGCCCACCGCCTCCTCTCTTTGAGCCTCGAAGGAACCGTGGGCTGATTCGTTTAATTTAAAAATTGAAAAAATGTTATTGTCGATTAGAAATCTTAAAGTCTCCATACAGGGAAAAGAAATATTGAAAGGGCTGAACCTTGACGTCAACCGCGGTGAAGTACACGCTATTATGGGACCAAACGGTACCGGAAAAAGCACCCTCGCCTCCGTAATAACAGGTAGAAATATCTTTTCTGTCGATGACGGAGAGATATTATATAAGGGACAAAATATCCTCGATTGGAGCGTGGATAAACGCGCCAACGAAGGTATCTTCCTCAGCTTCCAGTATCCGGTGGAAATACCCGGCGTCAGTATGGTCAATTTTATGAAAACTGCTGTCAACGAAAAACGTAAATACCTAGGACAGGGTCCAATACCGATGCCTGAGTTTATTAATAAAATGGAGGAGAAAAAGAAGCTGGTGGAGATGCAGGAAAAACTGACGAACCGCTCTGTGAATGAGGGCTTCTCCGGAGGCGAAAAAAAGAAAAACGAGATATTCCAGATGGCTATGCTCGAACCGGAACTCGCAATCCTCGATGAAACCGACTCGGGACTCGATATCGACGCTCTTAGAATCGTATCAAACGGCGTTAATAAACTGCGTTGTAAGGATAATGCTTTTATAATTATTACTCACTATCAGCGTCTGCTCGATTATATCGTGCCCGATTTCGTCCATGTGTTATACGACGGTAGAATAGTTAAAAGCGGAACTAAGGGTCTCGCCCTCGAACTCGAAGAAAAAGGCTATGAAATGTTTAAAGGATTATAAATCATGGAAACAATGGTTTTAAAAGAGAAAAATCCTTTTCTGAAAAT
>JAQVPY010000106.1 GCA_028701815.1 Bacteroidales bacterium
GATGCCGGAAATATCTGGCTTATGAAGGAGGACAGCGATTTTCCGGGAGGGGAGTTTAAATGGAACAGATTCTATAAGGAGATAGCAGTAGATGCCGGTGTTGGAGTGCGGTTGGACTTTAATTTTTTTGTATTGCGTCTGGATGCTGCTGCGCCTCTTGTCGATCCGTCGTATTCCGAGAAGTCGCGTTTTCGTAACGACCTGAAGTTTTCAGATGTTGTATGGAACATCGGGATAGGTTATCCTTTCTAAGATCTTTTAGACGTCCCTGTCGAAGTTTATCAGGTAAACGCGATTGACTGCTCTTGTTATTGCCGTATAGAGCCATCTGAAGAAGTCTTCATTTAAATCCTCGTCCTTAACAAATCCCTTGTCGATAAACACATTATCCCATTGTCCGCCTTGTGCTTTGTGGCACGTAACGGCGTAGCCGTATTTTATCTCGAGGGCATTATAGTAAGGGTTAGCTTTAATGGCGCGATTTCTCTCGTTTTTATCCGTTATGTGCATATAGTCTTCCATGATATTGGAGTACAGTTCTTTTTTCTTCTCGTATGACATGGAGGCTGACTCAACATTCAGGGTGTCAAGGAGCAGGATTACGTCTATTGATGGGGTATTGGGGTAGTCCTGAAGTTTCACGGCGGCCCGGGCAAAGTTAAAACCGTAGAGGTTTTCTGTCTTATATATTTTTTGGACTTCCAGCATTTCTCCGTTAGCGATAAAATAAGTCTCATTAGATTCGTCGAGCCAGAAATAGTTGTTTTTGACTACCATGATTTTTTCTCCGGCGGTTAAGACAGAATCGTAGAAAAGCACTCTGTTTCGTATGGCGTTGTTATACATGTTAGCCTGTTTATTAGAGCGGCAGATAATGATGGAGTCCGAGGAATGTCTCACGAAGGACGTATTGAGGATATCCTCGAAGTTTTGCATATCTATATTCGCGAAAACGTCTTTGACGGTAGAAGTGAAGAATGGCGTTGAGAAATCTTTTTCGAGCAGTTTATTTCGGATAAATGTGGCGTTAGCGAGGATAGGGGAGTCGTTTACTTGTCGCACCACTTCTTCCATGGTTGATAAGGAGGCAATGATAGAGTATCTGTCTTTGTATGTATCTTTGAGAAGGGCGGGGCTTTCAATTTCTTTTACGGGGGGTAGCTGAGCGTTATCTCCGACGATGATCATTTTACTTGACGGTTCAGAGGTAATAAAGTTCACGAGGTCATCGAGAAGGTTTTGTCCGTATGCGTATTCGGAGTTTGCGGATATCATAGAAGCTTCATCGATAAAAAACACAGTATTATGTGTTCTGTTTTTACCGAGTATGATTTTAAAATCTCCGAGGTCATTTCGGAATATTTTATAAATATATTTATGTATTGTAAAAGTAGGGTGTTGGCAGTTTGTAGAGAGCACCTTGGCTGCTCTGCCGGTAGGTGCGAGCAAGGCGGTACGGATATTATGGTGCGACAGGGCTTGTATTATTTGGGATATGAGGGTTGTTTTTCCGCTTCCGGCATATCCGTTAACAATATGGATTCGACTTTTATCAGTTCCGGCGAGGTAAGCCACGATATTCTTCAGGCAAACCATTTGGTCGTCTGTAAAAGTAAAGGGGGAGTTGTTTATTACTTCGGAAAGGAATTCGTTACCTGTCATTTTTAATGATGGTTACGACGCAGTAAGCTGCAATTGCATTGCCGGCACCAATTTCGTCGAGGCCTTCGTTAGTTTTTGCTTTTACTGAAATCCTCGACATCTCGGTACCTGTAATTGCGGAGAGGCGGTCGCGGATAGAGTCGATATAAGGAGATAACTTGGGTTTTTCGAGGACAATAGAGCTGTCGATATTATTTATGGTATAGTCGTTTTCTTTAACGAAAGACATCACCTTTCGCAGAATGACAGCGCTATCGATATTTTTCAGTTCGAGGTTGTTATCGGGGAAGTGGTATCCGATATCTTTAAGAGCCATTGCGCCGAGGAGGGCATCACATAAAGCGTGAATCAAGACATCTCCGTCGGAGTGAGCGACGCACCCTTTTTTAAAGGGTATTTTCACGTTTCCGATTATGAGATCTCTTGATTCCGCGAGTTTATGTATGTCATTGCCGAAGCCGACTCTGAAATCCATTGCCTCTTATTTTGTGTCAAAATTGAAAAGCAGGGAGAAGCGCAGAGTATTTTGCAACGGGTTTTGCTGACCTATAGAGATGAGGTAAGACAAGTCGATTCCGAATACGTTATATCTTAAGCCTGCGCCGAGGGTAACAAATTGTCTGTCGCCTTTGCGGGGGTTTTCAAAGAAGTAGCCTGCTCTAATAGAGAGTAGGTTGTTA
Organism: Bacteroidales bacterium; assembly: GCA_028701815.1. Classification (GTDB taxonomy): domain Bacteria; phylum Bacteroidota; class Bacteroidia; order Bacteroidales; family BM520; genus RGIG7150. The sequence goes on from JAQVPY010000106.1 coordinate 2,343, forward strand.
TACCAGTATTCGGCACCTACGGAGAAATAGAACTCCTGGAGCTCTTCTCTGAATTTACCTATCTGTATTGTATCACCGCTAACAACAGTGTAACCGGGTGCGTCATAGAACGACTGGATAAGACCCATAATGGAGTTGACGTTATCGTCTTTACCATATATGATGTCCCCTTCACTGTTGCGGATTGGAGCTGTCGGAACTAAGAGTTTGTTAAAGTCAACTGCAAATGTAAGGCTGTTGAAGTCGTCAATATTCATAAGCAATGACGGTCCGAATCTCAGATTTGTGGGGATAAATTCCTTGTCGACTTTAGATACGTCATAAGATACTTTGGAACCGATGTTTGAGATATTGATACCGAAAGATACTTCGCCGGTCATCGTTTTACCGAGGGTTACAGGCTCTGTATAATACATGGCGATATCTGCTGCTACGGATGTTCCGGCTTTAGGTTCTGATCCTGCCGTGTTGGTTATGCCCTGAGTGAGATTGGAATAAATAAAACGGGCAGCTACGGCTCCGGATATCTTTTCCGAAAACTTTCTGGAATAAGTGGCGTCTATTGAAAATTCGTTAGGTTTGACAATACCCAGAGAGGTGTTGTTCTCATCCCTGAAGTCGACTTCACCTAAGGAAAAATATTTCATGGTCATGGCAACAGCCGATTTGTCGTTAATTTTATAATATCCTGCGAGGTTGGCAAGGTTAATATCCGGAACTAACGATCTCATCCATGGAGTGTAGCTGATGGAGAAGCCTGCCTTATCTTCAATAAAAGCGTATTTTGCAGGATTCCAGTGCATCGAATTGGCATCAGGAGAAGTAGAAACTCCGAGGTCGCCCATGGATCCTGAACGGGCATCCGGCGATAATGTTAAAAATGAGACAGCTGTTGAAATAGTGTTCAATCCGAGGCGTGCCATTTTTTGATTACTTGTTTCGGTGGTTTGTGCTAACAAACTTGCTGTGACTAATGTCAAGACAACGACAAATAAAGACTTTTTAGTAATATTCATGATATATAAATTTTATTATAATAAGAACGATAAATTCAATTTTGCAAGATCTTAGTTCTAAATTAGTTCGACCTCTGCAAAGATAATAACGTTTTTTAATATATTTTATTATTTTCTAAAAAAAATTTCTTGGAAATATTGATATTATTATCTGAATCGGAACTTATGGATATTTTGTAAATATAAGTGCCTGATTTTAAGTGTGCCCCATTACTGTCGCGGCAATTCCAACCAAGTTGAAAATATGGAGAACTGCAATAAAATTCTTCTTGTAATCGGGTAATATGTTTACCTTTCAGGTCAAAAATGTCTATTGTGGCATTAATAATATTTCCGAGAAGGTTGTGAGAAAAGGTGAAAGTTGTATAATCTGTTGCCGGATTAGGGAAGGCCGAGACATTGAAAATTTTAGGGCCGATATGTTTAACGATGTTGACATCAAGGGTTTTCTCGGAGACATTTCCGCATAAGTCATAAGCGACGACGGTAAGTGAATGGGTACCCTCCTTGAGGTTTCCGAGCACATATTCAATGTTTCCATATCGATAATCGTCCTGAGCCATAGTGCAGTATTTGTTCAGAGGCACCGATTCTTCTTCGTGGTTGTCTACTACGAGCAGGATATCTTCGCCGATATCGTTACTGTAGGTGTTAATACCGCATTCGTCGAACAGGGAAATATAAATTTTCGAGTCGAGTGAAGCTTCTCCGCCGTTGAGGAATAAGCTGTCGCGGACATACATGTTTATTTCGGGACCTTCTATGTCGGAATAGGTGTTGTCTTTGCCGTCAACGTCGATATTCAGTAGGAAGCCGAAGGCTGAGTCGTCTTGAGTGGTATCGTTAGCGTAGAGGTTTAGCTTGAGCGGCTTATCGCCTACAACGACATCTTTGGGTATTCTAAACGACAGGGAATAGTTGTTGTCGGTGACGGTAGCTTTTCCTGAGACGAGGATTTTGTTTCTGAGTTGAAACTCCATGGCTGTGGCGTATTCATGTCCGAAGGTGGTATATGTAAGCGGTCTGTCGAGAAGCTCATAAAAAAGAGTTCCGTTAAAATTCGACAATCCTGTTCCCGGGGTTATATGTCCGGATATCTGAACATGTTCGTAGGTTTTAAGATCACAGGAGGTGTTTGTGTCAACGGGCTCGTCATTTACCGTGTCAATGGAGATGAAACTTTCGCGATTTCCCGTTTTAATAGCAGGATCACCGAAATACATATAGTTTCGTAGCGATTGATTTGCAGACTGTTTGCTTGCGAAGTACATGTCGCCGAAAGTGGTTTGCGGGTTGTATGTGTCCTTGTTGAGTATACTCAAGGAATTTTTTGTGACAAAAACGCAGATGGCTCCGTAGCTTACTCTTGAAGTAGAAAGCAAGGCGATGGCGCCGCCTTTATCGTGAAGCAAAAGATGTTTGCCTGCGGGGTAGAAGTAAGGGTTGTCGAATTCGTAGAAATCGCAAGTTGTAGCGATGACAAAGGCCATGTTTTTCTTGTTGTCTATTGTTTGTATGGACGGGATATCGAGGAGTTGCTCGTCAGCCCATCCGAGTTTGCTGCCGTGACCGTAATAGGAAACTACGAGACTTCCTTCATCGAAGGATTTTATCAGATAATCGGTGGCATCGGGACAACGATAGCCGTTAGCTGTAGATACGTGTGGGAAAGCGTCAAGGTAAACCTTATTATAGGTGAATTCAGAATTGATAGTGTCAAGCATGGCTTCCATGTCTTCATGAAGCATGATGAAGCTGTTGTTTTGTGAGTCGCTTTTTGTGGCGCCGTCATCGGCAACGCCTGTAATCCTGTATTTCCATAAGTTGTTTGCCGCGGCGAAGGAGTTGAGATAATACTCGACTTTATCATAATATTTTTCTATCTCATCAATGTCGTCGAGAGCAATTCTGCCGATGCGAATATCTACAATTCCGTCGGCAGATTGGCCTTCCGACTCATCCATCAGAACGTAATAGTCGTCGGAATTATAGCTGGTGCTGAGGGATAGTGATTGGTATGACTGAAAGGCCGGGATAAGATTTGGAGTGCCGTTTTCAGTGTTTTTGTAATCATAAGTGGCAGAGCCGAGCATCAATACATATTTGGGATATTCGCCGTTTGTACGGACATAGATATGTCTGATGAAATTTCTTATTGCCGTGACATCAAGAGCGCCGCATGAAAATTCGTTGTATATCTCTTGCAAGTCGGCAACATAATAAGACATGCCGTCGCGTTGCAAATGGAGGCTGCCAAATTTATTCGCCTGTTCTTTAAACATCCCCGGAGGCGTTATTATCAGATAATCAACGGCTCCTTCTACAAACAGATTTTGGTTGTCTGTCCTTTCAACGAAAGTTGGTGAGAGGGCGTCCTTTTCCTTAAAAACCACAAAAGAAGGAGGAGTCTTTGTCTCCGGTAAGGAATATCTGATAAAGGTGTCATTATTATCTCCTGTTTCGACGGCGACATTGACAGGCTGTGTGGGGACAGTGATGTTCCATACACGAATCTCGTCGTCGCAGTTTTTTATGTTGTATTTCAGCTGTCGCGCATTACTGTTATAATAGGGCTCGCGTAGGATAAACTGTTGCCCGTCATATTTCGTTACTGTTCGCAGGTTTAATTCCAGACTGTGTAAGGCAAGAGTACCGTAAGGATCGTTGTCGCAGGTATAACGGACTTTTGTTTTCATAGTGTCGGCGGTGAGGAAGAAACTGTAGGAGACTTTTTTGTCCCTCGCAATATTGTTTCCGCGCCCCGAAATATTCATAACAGACATTGTGGCATTATTCAGAGTCAGATAAGCAAGACCGGACGAAGTCGATTTGTTGGCGACCCATATTCGTGCTATCGAACGACGGTCGACGGCGGGTTCTGAAACGGAGTAGGTGACCGGTATAGTGAGTTCGCTGTTGTTACCGATATGCTCCCCATACCAGCAGTTTCCCGATTTTAAGAAGTTCGTGGAATCTTTCTTATAGAAAAACAGCGAATAGTATGCGCCGGATTCCGAAACTGCGCCACTTAAGGATGTGTTGTCAAAGGTCGAAATGAGGGTGCTCTGAGTGTCGCTGATGTTCAGGAAAAAACAGGCCTCGTCGGTATATTGATTGTAATTTAGTCCATAACGCTCGTCGTTGGAGTTGTATGTCCACGTGTGAGGACCTTCTATGTAAAATATTATTTTGTCCCCTTCATCAAAGTTGCCGTCGCCTCCATCAATGACCATGACAGGCACCTCTGACGGATTCGAGAGAAGTGCGTTGGCGTTGCTCTCGGGTAATATGTAGCCATCTTTTGCGAAGATTCTAAGACTGCGTGAGGGTAGCGAGGAAACGTCTATCCCCCAGTTTACCAAGTCGGAATACTCTATGGCGTAAATTCCCGACTCCGTAACTTTCATCCTGTACCAGTCGCCCGTGGCCAGAATGGAACTCGACGCCGGTTGCCTTGTGCCTTTTTTTACACTTTCTGTCGTCAGAACGACATCAAAACTTTCGACCAATTGACATGTTTTGGTTTTGTGGTCGAAAAAATAAGGATATAGGGTGATATCGCAGACGGCGGAGCCGGAGCGAGATAGTCCGGAGGCGTATTCAAAGACGGGGTTTTCCGATTGGATGGAGTCGTCGAAAGCGGTAGTAATCTGTCGTGTTTGGATATTATCTATAAAGGCGTCGGATACGGTAGTATTATTTCCGAGTTTGATATCATCGAAGAAGACGGGGAGTGCATTTTCGTAAAGGAGGTATGCAGCGTTGTCGAAAGTAGGAAACGAGGACGCTGTATCTTGCCGCCAGTTGATTTCGTAATGAATAGTTTTCTGGCATTGAGCCTGCGAGAAGAAGGCGAGGATGGATATAATAATTAGGAGGTTCTTATTCATTTATTATCTATTCTTAATCATTTTTCCGGAAGAGGAGGATACTGTTCCGTTTTCGTTAGTAATGACAAGTTTGTAAATATACATACCGTTTTCTACGCTGGAGCCGTTATCTGATTTGCCGTCCCAATACAGCACGTTATCTGTAATATTTTCGGAAGAGAGGGTGGTAGAGATTGTTTTAACGAGGTTGCCGCCGATGGAGAAAATATAGAGGTCGAGGTTCATTAGATAGCCTGCCTGATTATGAGCGAACACGAAGTTGGTTTTATCTGAGAACGGGTTAGGGTAGTTATACAGGTCGGAGATAAGTAT
>JAQVPY010000107.1 GCA_028701815.1 Bacteroidales bacterium
AACATACGAAACCGAATATAACGGCGGGATGGGAAGCAACGGTCTGACTTCAGCACGTCACGACGTGTTTACAAAAATATATGCCGATAAATACCCCGAATCGTATTGCAACCTCGTACCTAAAGATCTGGTTTATAGCGGAAGCCGCAACATGACGGAAAAAGCCGTCAACGGTCTCGATGTCGGCAAACTCGTGCTCTCACCTACCCGCACCTATCTTCCTGTAGTCAATACCTTCTTAAAGGAATTACAACCATATATCCATGGCATGATCCATTGCAGCGGCGGCGGACAAACAAAGATTCTGCATTTTATCAATAATATGCACGTCATTAAAGACAACCTTTTCCCTACCCCTCCTCTTTTTGAAATCATACAAAAAGAAAGTGGCACGCCGTGGCAGGAGATGTATAAGACTTTTAATATGGGACACCGTCTTGAAGTATATATACCTGAACAATTTGCTTCTACTCTTGTTGACATCGGCCGCTCTTTCAATATTGACACGCAAATTATCGGCAGATGCGAGAAATGTGCGGAGAAAAAGTTAACGATCGACGGAAAAAACGGACGATTTGAATATTAATTGACAACAGACTCGTCGGTTGGGATGAGATTTCTCGCGCTAACGCGCTCGAAATGACGTGGCGGTGATTTGAATATTAGTGTTATATATAAATATAGTTTTATTTGATATTATGAAAAAGTTATTGTTGTTAGTAGCTGTCGCGCTGGTTTGTATTAACGCGGCGGCTCAAAAGAATTTTACAATTAATTCCCCCGATGGAAAGATTGAAGTGAACATCGTTGTCAGCAAAGAAGATGTAAAATATGCCGTTCAACATGAGAACACCGTAGTCACAGATTTTTCTTGCGTCGCTCTTCAACTCAACAACGGCACAGTCCTCGGCACTAATCCAAAAGTATCAAAAACAAAGACCTTATATCATAACGAGACAATCAATACTCCTCTTTATAAAAAAGATGAAGTAAAAGATGAATACAACCAGATAATAATATCGTTTAAAGGTAATTACAGTATAATATTCAGAGCCTATAACGATGGCGTGGCATATCGCTTCGCAACGAAGATGAAAGACAACATTATTGTTAAAGATGAAACTGTTCAATTCAATTTCCATGGCGACTACACTGTGTATGTTCCTTATGTCAACGCCCGTAAAGGTGAAGGCAGCTTTTTGGAGCAGCAGTTTCTTACTTCTTTCGAGAACACCTATACTGTTACCCGGATCTCATCTCTCGACAATGAACGCCTTATATTTTTGCCCATGCTTGTGGAATTGAGTGACGGCAAAAAAGTTGTGATCACTGAGGCCGACCTCGAAGACTATCCCGGAATGTATTTAAACGGCGGAAATTGCACTACATCGCTGAAAGGCATCTTCGCTCCCCGTCCTAAGGCTGAAGTTGTAGGCGGACACAATATGCTTCAACATATAGTGAAAGAAAGATATGATTATATTGCAGAAGTTGATGGCACGCGCGACTTTCCATGGAGAGTTATCGTAATATCCACCGATGACGCGGAACTCGCCAACAGCGACATGGTATTTAAACTCGCCTCCCCGGCACGTATTGCAGATATTTCATGGATAAAACCGGGCAAGGTTGCTTGGGACTGGTGGAACGACTGGAATATTTCCGGCGTTGACTTCAGGTCGGGCGTCAATAACGCAACTTATGAATATTATATCGACTTCGCTTCTAAATATGGAATAGAATACGTAATCCTCGATGAAGGCTGGGCGGTAAATAAAAAAACCGATTTATTTCAGGTTGTCCCCGAAATAGATTTACAACACCTTGTAGATTATGCCGCAGACAGAAATGTAGGCATCGTTTTATGGGCAGGCTACGCCGCAATGGATAAAGACATGGAGAATGTATGTAAACATTATTCGGCAATGGGCGTCAAGGGATTTAAGGTTGACTTTATGGACCGCGACGACCAGAATGTTGTAGATTTCTATTACAGAATGGCTGAAATTGCTGCGAAATACAATTTGTTCGTCGATTTTCACGGTGCATATAAGCCGACGGGACTTAGCAGGACCTATCCAAATGTTCTGAATTATGAAGGCGTCTTCGGTCTCGAACAGGCTAAATGGGCACCTGTAGAGGTCGATTTAGTAGAATATGAGACGACTATACCGTTTATCAGGATGGTAGCAGGTCAGATGGACTTCACACAGGGAGCTATGAGAAATGCCATAAAAAGAAATTACCGTCCCGTTTATTCGGAGCCGATGAGCCAGGGTACCCGTTGCAGACAACTCGCGGAATATGTAATCTTTGAATCTCCGTTCAACATGCTGTGTGATAACCCTACGGCATATTACAAAGAACATGAATGCACGGAATATATTGCAGCAATACCAACTGTTTGGGATGAGACAGTAGTTCTCGACGGAAGAGTCGGCGACTATATTATTATCGCACGTCGCTCAGGTGACAAATGGTACATCGGCGGTATTACCGACTGGACTCCGAGAGATATTACAGTCGATTTGTCAAAACTTGGCCTCACCACTCCGGTAACGGTTACCATTTTTAAAGACGGGGCTAATGCTGACAAGGTCGCGAGCGATTACAAAAAGACTTCCGTGACTGTTGACGGCAACATAAAAATCTCCTTAGCTTCCGGGGGCGGTTTCGTAATTATTTTATAATAATAGCATTATTTAGGGCACAGTTGTTGCATGTTATTATTATTTTGTGTTATTCAAGTATGTAATCGATTTAATGTATAGCAAGATGAACAAGACCTGTTATGTGGCAATATCGCTGCTGTTTTTCTATAGTATAATTTCAAGCTCTCTTCAAGCGCAGAACAAGTGTGATGCCATCATCGGCACATATCATGTAGAAGATCCTTTCTCCAAAGACGAGTCGACGGTAAAGATATATAAAACTGCCGGAGGGCAATATGAAGCTCAATGTCTCGACATGAAATACCCCTACGACAAAGACGGCAATTTAAGACTCGATAAAAAGAATCCGGATCCGGCAAAAAGGGAAATCCCGTGCCAGGAAGCCATCGTTTTTTACGGTTTCAACTACGATGATGCCGAGGACAGGTGGGTCGACGGCTTCGTTTATAATCCGAATTCCGGCAAAGTTTATAACGGCGAAATCAGATTTGAAGATGCTAAAACGATAAGGCTAAGAGGATATATCGGTGCCAAACTTTTTGGGATGACTATGACATGGACCCGTATAGATTAGAAATCATCCTGCATGCTTAAAATCTGACATTGATGCCGTGATAACGGCAGAAATAATAAAAAGCCGCTTTGGCTATTTCACAATGTTGTGTATGTTGCCTTTCTACTGCTTAATAATTTTTGAGGAAGTAGTTCTGCCATTGATATCAACTATCCTTGCAGAATAAATGCCCGATTTCAGACCTGCGACATTAATGAGAGCATCGTCTCCGTTAATGCTATTGTAGGCTGCGACTTTTCTACCATTGACATCGAATAGCTCAACAGTTATTATATCAGGGCATTCAATATTTAAGATATCGGCAACGGGATTAGGATACATTTTGGCAGCAGTCGTCATCTCATCTATCGCGACTATTAAAGTACCAGTGAGGTGTATTTCAAAAGTCGGATGCTCGGGATCGTTAGTAGATATCACTACAACAGCTTCATAGACCTCATTTTGGGCTTCTCGAACATTAAAAGCAACTTGAAGTTCATATTCGTCTCCCGTCAGGATGGTAGCATTGTTTTCATTAACAAAAGAAAAAACATTATTAGCATCATTTTCAATTGTTGCAGATATGATACCGTCTGCGCCGCCGTTATTAGAGATAAAGATAGAGCCGACATTTTCTTCCTTCAAGCCGTAAAGCGTAAGGGAAAGGGCATCCGGAGTAACGGATATTGATGGAGATATAGACGGGATGATATCGGTATAATTAAAAATGTAATCACATACATATTGCAAGTTGCCCTGATCATTTTCGGTTGACCATTTGTCGCTTACGAGCCGTGTTTTCATTTGGTGTATTTCAGGATAATCCTCTTCGGGATTTTCAGGAAAAACTATTTCTTCAATCGAATAGTCTTCGCTATACGTATATTCATGGCGGTCTGTAACAACGCTGGCAGCATAACGGTCGCGTTTGATGCAATTACCTGTTTCATCATAAGTATATTCGTCATAGCTGTATAAATCCCAATAGCCGCTCCAAAAATATTGAGTTTCACGACTGCAATAATTATGATCATTATATTCGGTTACAATACGCCATGAATTTTCCATTTGGGTTCCGCCGAAACCGCTTGCCAATCCGATTTCTTCTATGACCAATCCATCTTCATTATATGTAAAGCTGCACTGTTGTACAAGTTTATCCGACATATACAAGTCCCAGTTTGTCATATGATTATTTTCATCATAATAATAAAAATAGATGCCGCCCTGAACAAAACCGCTCCCAAAATCATTATAGTTCTCGCGAGTAAGTTTATTGCCACTTTCATCATAAGAATAGATCACATATGCCACCCATTGCCACACATCAGATATCAGTTGAAATAATTTCACTTGTGTAAGTTGATTTGCCTCATCATAGAATAGGGAATCCATAATATATGTAGAGCCTTCAATAAGAGAGACTGAACGTACCAAAAGGTTGTCTTCATTATATTCATAGTCAAAATTCTCATAGGCGTCTGAGGCAGCTACATTGGACAGACGAATTTTGTAGTCGCAAGGGGCGGCATTAATCGTTGATGAAAGAATAAAGAGTGCTAAAGCTGCTAAAACAGTAAAAGTCTTTTTCATATAATAAAAATATTAAATATTAGAATAATTTAAATAACGGATGCAAAGATAGTACATGTTTATTTCATAAATACGAAATACACAGCTAAAACAAGGCAGAAAAATGCAGCAATATGGTTCCACTGAATCGTCTCGCCCCTGAAAAATATCAAAGTGAATGCAGTAAATACGATAAGTGTTATTACCTCCTGTATTACTTTAAGCTGCATCAAAGAAAAAGGACCGCCATTTCCGACGAATCCGATACGATTAGCCGGTATCTGGCACGAATATTCTGCCAAGGCGATACCCCAAGATAAGAGTATTACGGCGATTAGTGGCCAATTTGAGATAATCTTCATCTGTTCCAATTTCAGGTGACCATACCATGCGAATGTCATGAATATGTTTGAGACGACAAGTAATAAAACAGTATATAATCCTTTCATGATAAAATAAATTTACGAGTGCAAAGATACACGTCGAAATCAAATATGATTTCAAGAAAAAATTTAATTTTGCAAAAAAACATGAAAAATTTTAGACGTATATTCTCTATACAAAATATTGTGCTGATTCTATGTTCAGTCATCGGAATTTTAGTTATATCATGTGGCTACAAAAAAGGTCAATCCTTGTCTGGGAGTGAAGACATTAAGGTTATTTCGTTTAACATACGCAACAGTGCTTCAGCGATAGAAGACGGGGAGAACAGATGGGAAAACCGTCATGATGCGGTAGCGATGATGATTGCTACAGAAAAGCCGTCAGTCTTCGGATTACAGGAAGCCCTCCCCGACCAGATACAATTTTTTAAGGATAGTTTTCCTCAATATACGATCGTGGGTGTCGGCAGAGACGATGGAATAGATAAGGGAGAATATATGGCAATATATTATTTAAACTCCACTTATGATTTGATAAACAGTGGTACATTTTGGCTTAGCGAGACTCCGGACAGCGTTTCAAAAGGATGGGATGCCTGCTGTTTTAGAACGACTACATGGGTTGAATTACGAGATAAAAGTTCCAAGGAGGAATTTTATTATTTCAACACTCATTTCGACCATGTAGGAGAAGTGGCAAGGGAAGAATCGGTTAAACTGATTGTTTCCAAGATCAAAGAGATCGTGCCTGAAGGCAAGCCTGTCGTTTTTGGGGGCGACTTAAATTCCGACATCAGCAGCGACATCTTCCTGCCTTTAAAAGGATTTATGACACTTGCCTCAGAGTGCTCGCCTCTATCTGATGTCATGGGCACTTACAACGGCTATGGTACGATAGATGAATATTCTGTTATTGATTATATCTTTTGCAAAAACGTTAAATGCAAATCGTATAAGACGCTTACAGACAATTATGGTGTGCCTTTTATCTCGGATCACTACCCTGTTGCATTTGAGTTTGAAGTAGATTAAAGAGCTTAGCTGCCATCTCCGGATTTTCCTCAATAGCATCCTTCGTTTCGCTCGGATCTTCCCGCAGATTATAAAGTTCATACGTGTCAGCATCCTGAAAACGACGAAGTTTCCATCCGTTATTCATAATAATTGCAGGTCCGTAATTAGAGTTAGCTATAATATACCTTGCAGTATCTATAGGGGTATTATTTAAAAGATTCTCCCAATATGAGATACCGTCCTTATTGCTATTCAGCTTCACATTCAGCATATCTGCCATTGTGGTAAGAAAATCATAATTACTCACGATATCGTTTCGTGTTTCTCCTTCCGGAAGATGATTTTTCCAATAATAAGCGAGCGGGACATGTATTCCCCCTTCGAGATTGCTGCGTTTCAGTCCTGCCATATCCGCATTACCGTTAAAGACGTCGCCGGAAAGGTTGCTATAATATTTATTTTGGAAGTCGTCGAAGAGTTCGCCGGTGACCATATTACGATAGGGTTTCTCACAGCGGCCCTTTTGCGAATAGTAGATTTCGTGACCGTTATCGGCCGAGAAGACGATAATGGTATTATCTTCAAGTCCGAGTGCTTTAACTTCGTCCCAAATAATACGCAGGGGTTCATCGAGCATTATCACCATTGACGCATATTCTTTTTCGAGAGGAGTAATATTGGGGTTATTTGCCACCGACGGGTGCACAGTTGGAATAGCAACAGGACCGTGGGGCAATTGTGTGGGATGGTAGATAAAGAATGTTGTGTCTTTATATCGGTTGATTAGTTCGACAATTTTATCTGTAAACAAATTTTGAGAATACTGTTGTTTTCCATCCATGTCCCATCTGTCGAAATAAGTCTCCGGGGTCTCGTTTTCAAGCGTTTTTCCGCAGTCGTAACGAGTATTTCCCTCGACGAAGATCATTTTATCGTTATCAAAAAGAAACGGCGGGTAGAATCCGTGACAGCGCACATGGTCGAGGTATCCGAAATAATAGTCCCATCCGTGGCGGCGTATTTGTTCTCGAGAAGCAGTAAATCCCCACTCCAATTTACCGACCTGAGCCGTAACATATCCGGCTTTTTTAAACACTTCAGGAAGATAGAGGTCGTTTTCAGGAAGGACGACATCATTCTCGTCGATATTTTTTTCGACTGCGGCGACGTCTTCATCCGTTTTACACGACAGGAGCAATCCTCCGCTATTCACCTTCCATTTGTCGTTATGGCAGTCGTGATATCCGGTAAGCAGTGAAGCTCGTGCCGGCGCAGAAAGCATACATCCGTAAGCGTTGTTGTAACTGATGCCGTGAGCTATCAGAGAATCAATGGTCGGCGTCTGAAACTGTTGTTGACCG
>JAQVPY010000108.1 GCA_028701815.1 Bacteroidales bacterium
ACGCTCTTCCGATCTGACAATCTTTTCTTCCTTCGCTTTTAGCAAAGTTCACGCTGCATCTTCCGGAGGTCAAGGTCTCGTTGCTTTCCGGCAACAGCGCACAAGTCGAGGAAGCCCTGTTCGGTCACAAGATAGATTTGGGCATTGTAGAAAATGCCGGACGCTGTAAAGGACTTCACTACGAGAATGTTATTGAAGACGAGCTTGTGCTTGTGGCGAATACAAAGGGTAAATATGCAGACATAGAAGAGGTTACGATGGAAGAGCTGACAAAGATGCCCATTGTCTTTAGGGAAAACGGTTCCGGGACATTGGAAGTCATAGAGTCGACGTTTGCCGATGTGGGTTACAAGATAGGCATGTTCAATGTGATAATGCAGCTTGGAAGCACGGAGGCGATAAAATCATTCATACAGAATGTAGATGCAGTAGCGATTATTTCGGTAATTGCAGCGAATAAGGAATTAAGGGACGGTTCCTTAAGAATCATTGACATACAGGGTGTTGACATGAAACGTCATTTCGCTTTTGTTATGCGGCAGGGAGAGCAAGGAAAGCTCATCAGGCGTTTTTGCGAATTTATTCAACGCAATAACTAAAAGTTATTACACATAACTTTTTTCCGTTTTATAGATGCGAGGTCATTTATGATCTTTGCAGTATCAAAATAAAACGTAAGAGTTATGGTATTAAGTACAATTTTTGGGAAGAATCAGGGTACGGTAACGCGTATCATTTTCATTATTCTAATAGTAGTTTCGTTATTTGTTTCGCCTGCGATAGCATTATTTTTAGGTATATTCATGGCATTAACCATAGGGGTGCCATACGGTAACTTTTCGAAGAAGGCTTCGAAGTATTTATTACAGGTATCGGTAGTAGGATTAGGTTTTGGCATGAACTTACACGAGTCGTTAGCGACGGGTAGGGAGGGGATGATCTTCACCATAGTTTCGGTTATAGGAGTATTATTAATAGGGACTTTATTAGGCAGGTTATTAAAGATAAACAAGAGGAATGCGTATTTAATATCGACCGGTACGGCGATATGTGGTGGCAGTGCGATAGCGGCGGTAGCACCTGTAATCAATGCGGACGAGAATGAGACGTCGTTAGCGTTAGCGATAATTTTCATGTTAAATGCCATAGCGTTATTTATATTTCCGCCGATAGGTCGTTGGTTAGGGATGACGCAGTCGCAGTTTGGTATGTGGGCAGCCATCGCGATTCACGACACGAGTTCAGTAGTAGGGGCAGGTGCCGCGTATGGGGAAGAGGCATTAAAGATAGCAACTACTGTCAAGTTAACGCGAGCTTTATGGATAATACCTGTAGCGATTTTTTCCGCTATAATATTCCGTTCAGGCAGCAAGAAGATATCTATTCCATGGTTTATCTTCATGTTCATAGGAGCGATGTTAATCAACACCTTTTTACCGTTTCCGGCTCAATTATCCACTGGTATAGTATTTCTCTCGAAGAAGTTATTATGTGTAACATTATTTTCCTCGGTTGTGGTTTATCTTTTGCGACGATCAAGAAAGTAGGCATCAAGCCGTTGGTATTGGGAGTTATATTATGGGTGATAATATCGTTAGCGACATTGGGGGTAGTATTTTTGGTGTAATGGATGAAACAAAAAAAGGTCGCCTCAAAGGCGACCTTTTTTATTTAAGATATGATCCTATGATTAGAAGCTATATTTAATACCTAAGAGGATTGACCAGCATTGGCCGTTGTTTCCGGTAAAATATTTATTGAAAGTTTCTGTAGGATAAGCAGTAATATTGTTACCTTCATCGTCTACGCCAACGGATATTTTATTCATAGAGTAGATAGGTTCATTATTTTCATTAACTCCTTGATATTTTAAAGGAGTGATAGTTGAGGTACTGCCATAGCAACCATATTTGTAAACGCCCCATTTAGAGTTGAACATATTCAAGAAGTTGTCTACGTTAAGGCTGAGTTCGAGGTTATGAACGCGTTTTCCGATTTTTACGGAGAAGTCTTCAGAAATACGGAAGTCCAAGTAGCTGATCCAAGGTGAGCGGGCTGCGTAAGCTTCTGCGTATTCGCCTTTATGAGTGCTTAAGTAAGCATCTTGTTCCAAGAAAGCCCAGAATGCGTCAGCATCTTCCTGGCTTGTGAAGTTGATTTCGTTCTTTGTCTTAGGAATATACATAAGGTCTGTTGAGATACCGTCGCCATTCATATCGTTAGAATAGATATAGCTGTAGTTACCTGCTGAGTAAGCAGTGAAGTACAGACCGAGTTTCCGACCGTTACCGTAGAATACCTTCCAAGGAACCATATAGCTGTAGTTAGCCATAACTTTATCAGGGACAACGTACAAACTGCGTTGGATGTCAACGAAAGTAGGACCGTCGATGCTGTAGAGTCCGGAATAAGCGGAGGAAGCGTTACTGCCCGGCATGCCGGAGATTTCTTTGCTTTCCGTATGGGTATAAGCAGCCATGATGTTCATGTTTTTAACAGGTGAAGTGTTAATGCTGAAATTGACAGTGTAGCCGTAACCCTGTTTTGTGTTTGTCAAAACGTATGCTGCAGAGTTGCCATATTGGTATGATTCGAAAGAGTTGTAGTTAACGCGGTTATCAGGACCTGAGAAGCGGTTTGATGCATCTGCGTTATTGATTAAATCGCTATTCAAGTTCCAGTCAACGAGACGAACACCATAGATAGTTTTGTTAAACATACCTTCGATGGATAATGTCATTGGGAATGAGATAGGTAGAGTATAGTCTAAAGCTAAAGAGGTCTTCCATATTTGCGGCATTTTGAAGTTTTCATCTACGCCGTTAATAGTACTTGGAAGTTGTCCGTCTTCAGGGGTAACTGTGGTATTGATACCTAATGCATTGATCATGTCATCAACATTAGTATACAGATTACCGTTTTCATCGCGAAGGCTTTGAAGAGCTGCAATAACAGCGTCGCTATAAGTTAATTCGCCGTTAACTAAACTGCCGCTATAGGAGATCAAGGTTTGGATCATACCTGCATTTTGTGGCATATTGGTGAAGAATACGAGAGGGAGACGACCCTGGAAGATTCCTGTACCGCCGCGAAGAACGAGGCTGTTATTTTTAAGGATGTCCCAGTTGAAACCGATACGAGGAGAAACCTGAATGCTGTTGTTCGGCCATTTGCCTGTATTAACGGTATTTTCGCCCATCACGTAATTAAGGATAGCGTTGTTTGTCATAATTTGGCTGTTGTTGAAGAACAGACCGTCGAGGCGGATACCATAGTTAAATCTGAAGTAGTCGTTAACAGACCATTCATCTTGTCCGTAGATACCGAGTTGGTTATAAGTAACTTCTCCGCGAGGATTTACTTCTCCGTTATTACCATAAGTTAAAGCAAAGCTTAACGGCATAGCGTCATTTAAGAAATCTTCAACGCTTGCGAAACGATAGTAACCGGTACCATTACGCATGTAGGAGTTACTTGCGTTTTGACGTTCCCAGTTAACACCTGCGGTGATCTTATGATTTTTTACGTAGTAAGTCAAGTTGTCGGCGACATTATAAACCTGGTTAGTTACGCCGTTGTTATATGAGAACAATTCGTAGCCTAAACTTGTGAAAGGAACGTAGTTGCCAGAGCTGAGGTCGCCTGTCATAATATCTATATGGGGGAAGATATCCGAATTGGAACCGCGTTGGTCATCGATATAGGTATAAGTAGCGATAAACTGGTTGGAGATCTCATTAGTGAAGCGGCTGTTAAGTTCGGCAGCTACAGAAGTAACGTTATTCTTTTGTGAATACATATTATATGAGAACGGGAATGAGGTTTCGCTGGAGCGGTTGTAGCTACGGTTACGGAATTTGTCGTCGCAGGAGTTGCCGTTAGGAGCGTTCCAAGTAGTGTTGTTAGTTTTGTTAAAACGAACAGTCATCTTATGATTCTGGTTGATATTCCAGTCGATGCGGGCCAAAATTTTCATATTGTCGGTACCGCCGGGATAATCTGTATATGACCCCGGGTCATAACCGTAGTCATTCATCAATTTGGTTTTAACCTGGTCGAGGAGAGCTGCATCGTCTCCACCAGGGGTATATTGGATAACTTGAGAAGGTTCGTTTTCCATTTCGAAGTTAGCGAAGAAGAACAGCTTATCTTTTACGATAGGGCCGCCGAGGGTAGCACCGTAAACGAGTCTGCTTTCTTTTTCTCTTTCACCGAGGTCTTCACCTGCGAGAATATTACCGCGTAAAGCCTGATTGGTGTAGTAGGTGTATGCGGATCCCTTGAACATGTTAGTACCTGATTTGGTAATAGCGTTGATACCGCCGCCTACGAAGTTAGATTGACGGACATCGAAAGGAGCAACAACTACCTGGATTTCTTCGATAGCATCGAGTGAAATAGGGGTTCCGCCACCGGGGAGGGAGCTGCTTAAGCCGAAGTTGTTGTTGAAGTTTGCGCCGTCAACGGTGAAGTTGGTCGAACGGCCGTCGCTACCTGCGAAACTCATCCCGTTTGAATACGGGGAGATCTTGATAACGTCGCTTATGCTACGGTTGATAGTAGGAAGAGCTTGGATCTCTTGTGAGTTTACAACTGTGGAGGAGGAATTTCTTACAGGTCTTTCGGAAGCTGCCGAGATGGTAACTTCTGAAAGGGAAGTGGATTCTTCTTGAAGTTTGAAGCTAGCGCGATAAGTTTCACCTAATTTAAGAGTGATTCCTTCTTGTTTTACCGGGACGTAACCGATAAATCTTACTTCAATTGTGTAGGGGCCTCCGACACGCATACCCTGAATGGTATAAAAACCATCGTTGTTTGTTGTCGTTCCATAGCTGGTTCCGGAAGGGATGTGTTTAGCCAACACTGTCGCGCCCGGCATCCCGCCATTAGCGTCGCTGATCTTTCCGGTCATGCTTGAAGTTGTTACTTGTGCAAATGATGAAACCGCAATAAATGCAGCACAAATCACCATAACAAATCGTAGTAATCTTTTCATTTTTTTAAAATTTGGTTAATAAATACATTAAATTCTTGATATATAAATAATTAAATTTCTCATTAAATTATTTTTTTAACTTGTAAAAGTATAAACAAAAAATGGAATTAACAAATTTTTATAAAAATAATGTTAAGGGGATTGCCGTACTTAGACATTCTGTAAGCCAACGTGTTGAAATTGAACGTTAGATGTTTTTAACAGCATGTTAATAAAAAAAGGAAATGTGTTATATTCTTTTAACGGTACGTAAAAAATGCGTATATTTTTCTCCGTTGAAGATACCTGTATTATCGAGAGACTCTATTTTGACTTTTCCAGAGCAGTGGATGATTTTATTGTTATTGAGGATTATACCTACGTGTGAAATGTTTGTTTCGTCGCCAAAGAATGCGAGGTCGCCTTGGTGAGCTTCTTCTACGATATTAATTGTTTGACCTGTGTTTACCTGAGCGGAGGCATCGCGAGGCAGTGCTATGCCATTGATTTTAAAGACTATTTGAACGAATCCCGAGCAGTCGAAGCCCATACAGGTTCTCCCTCCCCACAAGTAAGGGGCGCCGAGAAATTTTTGTGCGGTTTCTGTAACCAGTTGTTTAGGACTATTATTGTTGTCGCCGTATTTGTCCAAAGAAAATAATATATTAAAGGCTTTATTGTTGAGATTGAATTTCCCGTTTGTCGGAGTCATAATTTCGCTTCCGGCGGAAACGGTGATGATATCGTTTTGTTCGTCGCCGAGAACGAGTAGTTCTTTTGTTACGAGGGCAGTTTCTGATGTATCTGTTGCAATCTCGAGGAAAGAAGAGCGGCTGATCCATCCTGTATAGGAGTCAAATGTTGTTTTTACGAGGAGCCAGTTGTCAATTTTCTCAATTATAGTATATGTTTCGCCAAACAGAATTTGGGAGATCATCTCCGATTTATGGTCGGGTTCCGAGCGCATCGGCACTTGTGTGGTAAGTACTATTCCTTTCATAATTTATTGTTCGGGGTATTTAATTCTTAGGTGAAACGAACTTTTTAAGTTTGTGATAAAAACTTTTTTAACATCTTCAATATCTTTTAATGATATATTACAGTTGTCGAATTGTTTTTCCGAGATTTGTTTATCTATGACGTTATTTACGAGGTATTCGATATGTTGTTCGTCGGGACTGGTGATACTTTTTGAGGCTGCTTCAACGGAGTCGGCCATCATCACAATTGCGGTTTCCTTGTTGAAAGGTTTCGGCCCTCTATATTTATAATCATTTTCGTCGATATTTTCTTTGCCGTACATTTCTATGGCTTTTCGATAGAAGAAGGATGTAAAGCGTGTCCCGTGGTGGGTACGTATAAAATTTTTAACTATTTCCGGCAGGTGGTATTTTGTGGCTATTTCGAGACCTTTGACGACATGAGACATCAAGATTTTGGCACTTTGGTCGGGCAGGAGTGCTTCATGGGGATTGATGTTTTTTACTTGATTTTCAGTGAAATACGAAGGCATATCCATCTTTCCTATGTCGTGATATAGTGCCCCGACGCGAACGAGCAGTACGTCGGCGCCGATTTTAATAGCAGCATTTTCTGCGAGGTTTGCTACCTGGATGGCATGTTGGAATGTTCCGGGGGCTTGTGTCGACAGTTCTCTCAGCAGTTTAGTATTAGTATTGGACAGTTCTATAAGACTTATGTCGGTAGTATATCCGAATATTTTTTCAATGATAAAGATCAGCGGGAAGACGGAGAGAAGGATTACAGCGTTGAAGACATAGTTATAGATAACAGTAATATTTATCCCGGAGAAGTCGCCTGTTTGTGATGTTTTAAACAGTATGTATGTAAGGATATATAGCACCAGGGTGATAAAGCTAATGATGAAATACTGTGATCGTTTTTCAAGGCGCAGCATACATGATGTGATCACCACGCCAACGAGGAGGTTGGATATGCAGAAATACACGCCGTCTTTTACGGTAAAAGCCGAGAGTGCTAAGGTAAGGATGAGTCCCCAGAGTGCAATTCGGTAGTTATAGAAGGCCCTGAAGATAATAGGGATCATACATATCGGTATAATATATACGCTGTCGGGCTTTTTTGCCGATACCATCGAGATGCAGATAGCAAAGCCTGCGATGAGAGTAAGAATTAGTATGAATGATTTATTGAATCGGATCATGCTCGGTTTATACACGAGCAGGAGGAGCATAAAGCCGTAGCATATCAGGAGATAAATAAGAAAGTTGGAGACTTTCCCTTTCAGGGGTGTGATGTAGAAGCTATAGGCATTTTGTAGAGATTCTATAACATTAACAGTACTTTTATCCACGATACTACCTTCGGAAATGATGAGTTCGCCTTTTTGTACCATGCCATAAGATTCCGACAGGGAAGCAAGTTTCTTTTTAACTTCCATTTCAGTTTTTTCTTTATCCGGCAGCACGTTAGGGGTAACATATTTGTCGGCAGTAGAGATGATCTTTTCTATTTGTACCGGGGTCAGGCGGTTTAGGACCTGCAGCATTTGAGCGCGTA
>JAQVPY010000109.1 GCA_028701815.1 Bacteroidales bacterium
TGGCAAATTTATCTGTCGGTACCTCTGCCGTCGCTTTTTCATGCGACTGTGATAATGTGGAGACGGAAGTTACCGTGAGATTTATAACTCGTGGCGAGCCTGAAATTATCAAAAGCCGGTAATCTTGTGAAAATTGTCTAAGATATAGAAAGAATCTTTATGAAAACAGGTGAGACTTCAGTCAAACAAAGAATATATACAACGGTAAAAGATGTAATGCCGAGGGCATTAAAAACCGCCTGGTGGCTAATAAAGTTGACGGTGATAATTTCATTCGTCATTTTATTACTCCGATATTTTGGTGTAATAGATATTATATCCACGTTTTTAAGTCCCGTTTTCAGATATGTGGGGTTGCCGGGAGAAGCTGCGCTGGCCTTTGTCTCCGGATATTTTGTCAACGTGTATTCGGCTATTGCCGTAATGACTTCCCTGCAACTTGATATCAGGTCTATCACCATCTTGTCGGTGATGGTCTTGTGTGCGCATAACATGATCACCGAGACTGCCGTTCAGAAAAAGACAGGCTCCTCCGCATTACGTATAGTATTAGTCAGAACGCTGTCGGCTGTGTTTTTAGCTTTTATCCTCAATTTGATAATGCCTGCGGGCAGTGGCAGGGCGGTGGCTTCAGGGGAGACGACTGCAGCTGTCGGGGTAACGTTGCAGTTTTCAGATATGTTGCTTCAGTGGTTGATTTCTACAGGGAAACTGCTGCTGAAAATGACAGCATTGATATTAACGCTTACGATATTACAGGCCTTATTGTCGGAGTTCGGCGTTATACGCTGGCTCGGTCGTCAGTTGAAACCGCTGATGCTTTTCTTCGGGTTGCCTGCCAATACAGCTTTTTTGTGGATTGTAGCCAATACTCTCGGTCTTGCTTATGGCGCTGCCGTGATGATTGAAGAAACGCAGAAGGGCAACATAACCAAACGTGATGCCGACCTTTTGAATCATCACATTGCTATTTCGCACAGTAATTTGGAAGATTTACTGTTGTTGACATCGGTAGGAGGCTTGTGTTGGTGGATGCTATTAAGTCGTTGGGCCATGTCGCTTATTCTCGTATGGGAGAGACGACTGGAATTTATGCTTTTCCCTCGATTGTCTAAAAGATTTCATCCTATTCCTGCGACTGTTGATTCTCCTTCTGATAAAATTACCATCCAATCATAATATATCATATCTTTGTCAAATAATAACCAAAATACATTTTTATCATGAAAACAAGGTCTTTTTTTATGTTAATCTGCGCTGCAGCAGCATTTTTTATCACCGCTTGTAACTCAAATAAGGTGGCTCTTGATTCCAATGAATGGAAATTAAAGACTGCTGAGGAGGAGGTCGTTATGCCGGAGATGGAACAGTTTACTATCGGTTTCAATGCTCAGGACTCTTCAATATTCGGAGTAGGAGCGTGCAACAGATATTTCGGCAATTATGAAATTTCCGGCAAGGGAAAAATCGCCATCAGCATTGAGGGTGTAACCATGATGACATGTCCGGACATTGATTTGGAGCAGCCATATTTCGACAATTTGATGTCGGCTGATTCCTACAAAATCAAAAACGGCGAGTTGATGCTTTTGTCGGGAGAAGCGGTTGTTGCTACTTTCGAAGCACTTGTCCGCGAATAGATAGACCTCGGAGCCTCGTAACTTCGGGGTTCCGACAGACCCTGCTATCCGTAGCACGGGCTTAGCTGTTGAATGGTTAATCGGCGTCTTCGACAAATTTGGTCGCCGGAGGGTACAACGGTGACTGAGCTTGTCGAAGTCACCATCATTCAAATCAAAAAAAAGTTGTAACTTTGCACTTTGTTTCTGTAAAATACTATCGTTATGAATATCAATGAAAAAAGCAAGTTTTTGTCGAAAGATTGGTTCATCTCTTACGGACTCATTGTCTTAGGTTGTGCCCTTTTTGCAGTTGGAGATGTAATGTTTGTAAATCCGTATCGTCTCGCCCCCGGCGGGACTTATGGTCTTGCAAACGTATTTAATACTCTGTGGCCGTGGAAGATCAGCTACTATGCCCTCTGTATGGACATACCGCTTTTGCTCATCGGAACGTGGATTTTAGGGCCGAGATTCGGGGCGAAGACAGTTGTCTCTACCATTTTAATCGCAGTTTTTATCTGGATACTCGAAACTACGTGGGGATATGCTCCTGTTATTCATGACGGTTTAATAGCCAATCCGGCGCCGGGTGCTCTTGGATTTGTTCCCGACTATTTCCTCAATACGCTGATCTCCGGTGTGATCTATGGCCTCGCGATAGGCATGATATTCAAATCCGGTGCCACCTCAGGTGGAAGCGATGTTATTTCTATGATAATCAATAAATATGTACATCTCTCACTTGGCGTTCTCGTCCTTATTGTAGATTCAGCGATCACTCTTACCACTTTTATTGCTTTTAAACAGATACGGCTCCCGATTTATTCCATACTCCTGATTTTTATCGAAAGTAAAGTAATAGATATGGTTATCGATGGCATAAAAACATATAAGACCATGTTTATTATTACCGATAATTACGATGCTATTCGAGATATTATCATAAACGACCTTGATAGAGGCGGTACCTGTTTTAGAGGCAAGGGGCTTTATCAGGGCGTGGAAAGAGATATGATTTATTCTACTGTCTCAAGGAGCGAGTTTGTAAGACTGAAACAAAAGATCCATAAAGTTGACCCCGACGCATTTATCAATGTAATAAATAGCAACGAAATTTTAGGTCATGGCTTTAAAGCTTTGCCGAAATAAAAATTTTATATATTTTTGATGTCGATTTTAATCTGGTAAAATGAAAAAGTTTATTGCTATTATTACAGTTGCGCTTCTATGTGTTTCCTGCTCGGAATTGACGCAATTGCTTAACACTGTAGGGACCACTACTAATTCCTCTTCCGGCGTTACAAATTCCGAGATAACTTCTGCTTTGAAAGAAGCTCTGAATAAAGGTGTTATCCAGTCGGTGACTACGCTTAATAAAGAAAACGGATTTTTCAATGATGAGACCATCAAAATTCTTCTTCCGGAAGAAGCAGGTCAGATACTTCAGTTTATCCAATATATTCCTTCGGGACAAACTCTTGTGAACGATGTGGTGCTAAAACTTAATAGAGCTGCTGAATATGCAGTAGCCGATGCTAAACCGATTTTTGTCGCAGCAGTAAAGAATATGACTTTTTCTGATGCGTCCAATATCCTTTTTGGTGCCGATAATGCCGCAACTACGTATCTGAATAAAACTACATACAGTCAACTGTATGATACCTTCCTGCCTTCAGTTAAAACTGTGCTCGACAAAAAACTTGTGGGCTCTACTTCTACTAATCAGGCATGGAATACGCTGACGGTAAATTATAATAAGGTTGCTAATTCTGTTGTCGGAAAATCGTTGAATATGACCGCTATCAATACGGATCTCGACGATTATGTAACGACAAAAGCATTAGATGCACTGTTTACTAAAATAGCTGTGGAAGAAAAAGACATCCGTGAGAATGTGTCTGCAAGGACTTCTTCGCTGCTTCAAAAAGTCTTTGGACAACTTGATAAAAACTAAATAAATGATATCATGATAGATATAAATGTTTTAAATGCGGTTACCTATGGAGTATATGTGATTACCGCCGCCAATAACGGCAAATACGGAGGATTTATCGCAAATACGGTAATGCAGGTTACGGCAGACACCGTTAAATTTTCTGTTGTCTGTTCTAAAAACAATGCTTCAACGACGATGATTGCCGAAAGCGGAAAATTCAATGTTTCTATATTACATAGTTATACAAGTCAGACACTTATTTCTAATTTCGGATACCATTCAAGTAGAGAAGTAAATAAATTCGAAAACATTAAATATATTATTGCCCCGAATGATGTGCCGGTAGTAACAGAAGATTCGATTGCATGGATTGAGTGTGAGGTGGAAGAGCAAGTGGATTTATGCAGTCATATTATGTTCATCGGCAAAATGACGGGTGGCGAAATGATTAACGATAAAGCAAAACCTATGACTTACGATTATTATCATGACACTTTTAAGGCGAAATCCCCTAAAAATGCCCCTACGTATCAAGGAAATGATACACCATCTGCTAAAAGCGACTCACAAGCAAAACCTTCCGACCCGCCTGCAAAATACGAATGTACCGTATGCGGATATATCTATGATCCGTTGCAGGGAGACCCCGACAACGGCATAGCTCCCGGAACTCGTTTTGAAGATATTCCGGACACATGGACTTGTCCTATGTGTGGAGTAGGGAAGAGCGACTTCAGAAAGATTTAGTCATAATGCCTCCTCAAAAAAGGGGCCTAACTTCGCGATATTTATAGCGTATCGGCTACTATTTCAGCTATAGATTTTATTTGGACGCCGAGTTTATATTCCAAGTTAATACCGCTTAACTGATCCACGCAGTTATGGCACGGGGTGACAACTATTTTAGCTCCCGTAGCTGTTATCTGATCGGCTTTGATTTTGCCTATGCGCAGACGTCTGTCGTTGTATTCGCTCATCGCGAGTTGTCCGCCTCCGCCGCCACAGCAGAAGTTGTCTATGCCGTGAGGCTCCATCTCTACAAAGTCGGTGCAGCATTGGCTGATTATATAACGCTGCTCGTCGATAACGCCGCCGTTACGTACCAAGTTACATGGATCGTGAATGGTAACTCTTTCTTTAATAAGCTTTGCAGGATCCGGCTTGATGCGACCTTCGCGCAGATATTGTGCTATCAGTTCTACTACAGTGATGGCTTTGACAGGATAGGGTTTTCCTAACCAGTTGGGGCCTTCCCAGCGCATCGCGCGTGAGCCGTGACCGCACTCTCCGAGAACGAGGGTGTCGGCACCGAATTTTAAGGTCTCATTTATCAAACGCTCAGTAAGCAACTTTGCTCCTTCCTCATCGCCGACAAAATAGGCGTAATTTGTGATGTCGTAATAATCCGTGGATAAGGTCCATGACTCTTTTGCTAAATAGAAAATCTTTGCCATGGCACTGATTGACAGCGGAAAAAACTTCGGTTCACGCGGATTGACGGTATATAACATCTTCACATCATGTTTGTCGAGAGGTATGGTGACGGTGTCGTCGTCAAGTTCAAACTGCAGGTCGTCGTTCAACCAGTTGATCGTGTCTATGAAATCCTGTTTAGGTATAGCCATGTTGTTGCCGGTATTTATGGCAGCATCTACGGTTGATTGAATGCTTTTGGGGACCAGACCCATCTGTTGAAGCATCATCCTTCCGGTTCTTACCACGAATGGGATATCGACGCCAATTGAACAATGAGCGACACATCTGCCACACATTGTGCATCTGCCGAAAAGAGAGTCTATCATCTCGGTTGTGAGTTCGTCATCCAAATCGTGGGCACCCGTCAGTTGTGGGAAATGCTTCCCTGCGAATGTGTGAT
The DNA here is from genome assembly GCA_028701815.1 of Bacteroidales bacterium. GTDB lineage: Bacteria > Bacteroidota > Bacteroidia > Bacteroidales > BM520 > RGIG7150. The sequence continues at coordinate 5,435 of JAQVPY010000109.1, forward strand.
AACGTCTGTAGATACGTGCTACTATGTCAACTTTGTGCGCCGGAAGATTCTCCGGACGTTCCTCCGTGATATAATAGGCGCAGCTCGTTCCACATAATCCACAGTGTACGCAGCTGATGAGATGGGTTATTAATTTTGAATTAAGTCTGCTGTCAAAAAAAGCAAGAGCTTTTTTTTGTTTATCTGTTAACTCGTGTGACATGTTATTTCTTTTTATTTTTCATTGACCATACTCCTCTTGACCCGAAAAAGATACCGAGATGGATTCGGGCGGCAAAGAAATATATGAAATGGCGAAGTTTCCCAAATGGGATATATAGGAAAAGTATTGTTGCAACTATAAATAACATCGGCTTGCTCGGCGCCCAGAGCGGGAACAGCATTGCGCAGGCGGAGGCTATCTGAAAGAGGGTTACTAACATGTTGGAGATATAATCGTCGAGATTTGACAAGTCTTTCAGCGTTTTATTCATAAAACGTTTGGCGAGTATAGCGATGCCACAGCAGGAGCTGACGCATAGACATAGTCCTAAAATCAGTCGCAGCCAGTCTTGCCATTCTCTTCCGGAAGAAAATTCCCGCGCCAGAGACATAGCCTTAATGGCAATCCTGTATTTGTCGCCGAGTGGCGGCGAATTCAAAAATTCAGGGATGATGAGCTGAAGGAGGAGCAGAATAAAAGAGGTAAAAAGACCAATGTGAAAGATTATCCCGGCAGTGTAAGTAGGTAAATGCTTATATGCCGACTCCTTATGGTTGGGGAGCATGGCCTTAGTACATGAGTATTCAACTCCGTCAATGTCGCTGCCTTTTGCTTCGGCATAGTCTTTTACGCGGCGTTGCATCAATTTGATGAACCACATAAAACAAGCGGCAATACAAAAAAAGATTGCCGCTAATAATATCCAATGATAAATTGTCATCTTATTTAAATAAAATTGTTATACACATCCGTCAGGTTTAGGAAGTCCTGCGATCTTACAGGCTCCACGGGCGGGACCCTGTGGAAATAATCCGTATAATTCGCGAAGACGAATGCCTGTGTCTTGGCAAATACTCCTTACCATAGGGGCCATATCCGTCTTTTCCCAATGCGAACGTATGTTTTTGATGACAGCCCAGTGCTGTTCTGTTAGCTCACCGGTGCCATCTTGATTTGCAAAAAGTTGTGCTACTTCTTCGTTCCATTCTTTAGGATTAACTAAAAAACCGTCGCCGTCAACTTCGAAAGTTCTTCCGTCTATTTCAATTGTTGCCATAGTGTTTAGTTTTTGAGCCTTCCACCGGAATCGAACCGGCGACCTGTTCATTACGAGTGAACCGCTCTACCTACTGAGCTAAGAAGGCTTGCTTCAGGCTGCAAATTTAGAAAAATAATTCTAAAAAGCGCCTGATAACACAATTATTTTATTTTGGCTTTGGCAAATCTGAGCGCCTTGGTAATATATCTCGGCAAAGGCTTATAGTCGTCCTTGTTTTCAAGATGAATGAACAGACCAAGTTTTTTCGCTATCGGTACCTTGAAAGTCTCCACAAATTCTATAAGCGTTCCGTCGGGGTCTTCTACATAAGTGAAATGTCCGTTGGCATCTCCCATGTCGAAATCTCTTCCGCCGTCACAAACAAAATGTTTGCCCATGGACCCAACAACCTGCTTTACACAATCCATGTTCCTTACATCAAAGCAGAGGTGGATAAAGCCAGGGTCGCCCCATAAACGCCCTTCGTAAATTTTCTTAGGAGTTGTGTCGAGGTTCTGGATTAACTCAAGGTGCGACGTACCCATAATCTCACAGAGAGGACCATATAAAGGCTTCGAACGTTTTAGAATCACTCTGCGTAACTTGTTGGCAGCACCGGCAACACCCTGTAAATCATCGAAGATAGCCGTCGTGTCGGATACAACCGTATCGTAATCCATCAGATCTGAATAAAATCTGATCGACTTGTCCATGTCGGAAACGCCGAGGACTACACCATTGGCAC
>JAQVPY010000110.1 GCA_028701815.1 Bacteroidales bacterium
TGATGGTCAAATTCGGCATCTTCCAAATGCTCGACGATAGCCGACAAGGAATGACGATGGATGAAATCGCTGCGTCAGCCACCCTCTCCGATTATGCAGCTAAAGTGCTGCTCGAATCGTCGCTTACAATAGGAACGGTCCTTATGAAAGAAGATAAATTCTTTTTGGCAAAGCCGGGATGGTTTCTCTTACACGACGATATGGCAAGAGTGAATATGGATTTTAACCACGACGTGAATTATCTCGGAATGTTTAATCTTGAAGAAGCCCTCATTAACGGAAAACCCGAAGGACTTAAGGTGTTCGGAACATGGAAATCAGTCTACGAAGGCCTCTCTCAACTGCCACCACAAGTCCAGAAACGCTGTTTCGGCTTCGACCATTTTTATTCAGATAACTCGTTTGCACAAGCCCTCGAAATAGTCTTCAACAATAAACCGCGTACCCTTTTAGATGTCGGCGGCAATACCGGACGCTGGGCCCTACAGTGTGTTAAATATAATAAAGATGTCGCAGTTACTATAATGGACCTGCCTCAACAACTCGAGATGATGCGTAAACAGACGGCAGGACTCAACGGTGCCGACCGTATCAACGGCTATGGCTGCGATTTATTGAACCCCGCGACTAATTTCCCGTCGGGATTCGACTCTATATGGATGAGTCAATTCCTTGATTGCTTCTCGGAAGAAGAGGTGACAAGCATCCTTTCACGCGCCGCTAAGGCTATGACTGACAGTAGCAGACTGTATATCATGGAGACCTTCTGGGACCGTCAGCGCTTTGAAACGGCAAGCTACTGCCTTGCTCAGATTAGCCTGTATTTTACAGCTATCGCTAACGGCAACAGCAAAATGTATTACTCCGGAGATATGGCGGCATGTGTCGAAAAAGCAGGACTGAAGATAGATGAAATCTATGACGGATTAGGACTCGGTCATAGTATTATGCAATGCAGTATTAAATAGAATATGGAAAAAGAATCGGCATTGAACTATATTCCTCAGCGACCGCCGATGGTGATGGTCGATGACCTCGTGTTTAGTGATGAGGCGGTAACGGTGACAGATTTCCTTGTTACCGGCGACTGTATCTTTGTCGAACAGGGGAGACTTACGGAGGTGGGACTGATGGAAAATATAGCTCAGACTTGCGCCACACGTATAGGCTATCTAAATCGACATAAACCTGTTATGATAGGCGTTATAGGCGGAATCAAGGATTTTGAAGCTCTGGCACGCGTCTATGAAGGCGACGTGCTTAATACTAAAATTACAGTCTGCTCCTCAGTGTTCACCGCTACAATGGTCGATGCCGAGATAAAATGTAATGATAAGGTGGTGGCAACATGTAATATGAAAGTGTTTGTTATGGAAGGAGATAATAATTGATATGAAGGCAAACGAAAAAATTTTAAGGGCGGAAAAAATAGTGGAAATACGATTTAATGAAGTCGACTCTATGGGAATAGTATGGCACGGCTCCTATCCGCTATATCTTGAAGACGCCCGCGAAGAGTTCGGGAGAATCTATCATCTCGAATATCTTTATATGTTCGACAAGGGCTTCTATTCTCCTTTAGTGGAAATGCACTGTAATTATAAAAGCCCTATAAAATATCAGGATAAGATTAAGGTGATAATCACCTATAGAAATACTGCCGCGGCAAAAATTGTCTTCGATTACGAAATCTTCGATTTGGCAACGGGCGAGTTGAGAGCTACCGGCTATACTACACAAGTCTTCCTCGATAAAAATTTTGAACTTATGTGGGCAAAACCTGATTTCTATTTGGAATGGGAAAAACTTAACGGCTTAAGATAATGTATATACTCAGCGATAATATTATTTCTCCTTTGGGATTTTCAACAGCCGAAAATTTCGAGGCCGTATGTCTCGGACGAAGTGCGCTTCGTTATTATTCCGATAAATTTGATCTGCCGGAGCCGTTTTATGCCTCTCTTATCGAAGAAGACAGGCTAAATGAAGCTTTCGGTAAATTGCCCGTAAATCACAGACGATATACACGTCTTGAAATGATGTCCATCCTCTCGGCATATTCTGCAATAATGGATTCCGGTATTGACGCAGGCGCCGACGATGTGCTTTTTGTCTTTTCGACAACAAAGGGAAATGTGGAACTGCTCGACGAAGAAAACTCTTTTGAAAAGGAACGTGTCTATCTCTGGCGTTCAGCTCAGATAGTGGCTAAATTTTTTGGTAACGACAACGAACCGGTTGTCGTCAGCAATGCCTGTATCTCCGGATGCGCGGCGCAGATAGCCGCCATGAATTATTTAGAGAATCATAACTATAAATATGCGGTGGTTATTGGTGCCGAGGTGCTGTCGAAATTTATTGTTTCCGGCTTTCAGTCTTTTAAAGCCCTGTCGCCGACATTATGTAAACCGTTTGATAAAAATCGCTGCGGACTCAATCTTGGAGAGGCCGCGGCAACAATAGTATATGCGAAGGAAGACGATGCTGTAACAGTGACCGAAAATGCTGTTAGATTAGTTGGCGGTGCCATGCATAATGACGCAAATCATATCTCGGCACCTTCGCGTACCGGAGAAGGTCTATATCGTTCCCTCATGCAACTATGCCCGCATAATATCGCTTTTATCAGCGCACATGGCACTGCTACCGCCTATAACGACGATATGGAGTCTGTGGCGATAAATAGAGCGGGATTAAACAGAATACCTGTTACAAGCTTGAAGGGATATTTCGGTCATACCCTCGGCGCAGCCGGCGTGGTAGAATCGATTATCTCTTGCCACGCACTGCAAAATCATATTGTGCTTAAAACAGCCGGTACGGAAGAAGTGGGTACTGTCAATCCAATTAACGTGTGCCTCGCTAATGCCGAAATTACTGAACTCTCTTTTATTAAGATGATGTCAGGTTTCGGCGGAAGTAACGCGGCACTTTTATTTACTGAAAATAAAAAGATAGATTAGATGGACGTATATATATTATCAAGTTGCAGAATAACAAATGACCGTCTGATAGCCGACGGAAAAGAGGTCCTTACGCGCAACTGCGAAAAAGGTCCTGCATGGCTTAATACTATCTATCGCGCTTTGGGAATACAATATCCTAAGTTCTTTAAAATGGATAATCTGGCCAAAGTGGGATTTCTCGCGGCGGAAGTGGTGATGCATGATACGGAAATCGCCCGGGACCGTGAAAACTATGCAGTGGTTTGTCTAAACAGCGCATCTTCTATAGACGACGATAGAGCCTATCAACAGACTATAGCAAGTAAGGAACTTTTCTTCCCCAGTCCCGCAGTGTTCGTATATACCCTCGCTAATATAGTAACCGGCGAGATAGCAATCAGACATAATATCTTCGGCGAAAGCTCCTTCTATGTCTATGAAAATTTCTCCGCATTACGCCTATACGACTCTATTAAGGACGTCTTTAATAACCCCGATATGTCGGCCGTAATAGGCGGCTGGGTGAATTATGACGAAGATTGCGACGTGCTTATGCTTAGAGCCTGCCGCTTATCCGACCCCGAAAAAATGCTATTGTCCGAAAATAATATAAACAACCTATATAAATAATAGAATAAATTATGGAAGAATTAATTTTAGAATTGAAAAAAGAAATTATTGAAGTGTTAAATCTCGATGGTATGACACCTGAAGAAATTGATGAAAATGCAGCTCTTTTCGGAGACGGTCTCGGTCTGGACTCTATCGATGCCCTCGAACTGATAGTGCTGATGGAGAAAAATTATGGCATTAAATTAGCTAATGCCGCCGAGGGACGCGATATCTTCAGATCAGTAGCTACTATGGCTAAATACGTTTCGGAACATAGAACAAAATAATATTATGACAAAGATACTTGTTACCGGCATGGGCATAATCTCCGCTATAGGCGTGGGAAAAACTCCTACCGTGCAATCGCTGCTGAATGGTAAGTCGGGTATAGGCCGGATTAAACATCTTAAGACGAAACATCTGGAACTCCCTGTGGGAGAGGTCTCTTGTGACGACGAGGAGCTTAAAATAATCGCCGGCTATAAATCTTCTCTGCCGATAACAAGAACCTCTTTGCTCGGAAGAGTCGCTATTAAAGAAGCACTCGAAGATGCTGATATCGACAACCGCCGCCCTCGTAAAATGGCTTTTATATCCGGTACTACCGTCGGCGGAATGGAGAAAAGCGAACAGTATTATCATGATTTCCTCAACAACGATTTGCATAATGATTATATCTCGCTCCATGACTGTGGAGCCTGTACTGACGTGATAGCAAAACAATATGAAGGTAAGTTCGATATGGTTACAACAATCTCTACCGCTTGCTCTTCTGCAGCTAACGCTATTATCCTCGGCGCAAACCTGATAAAAGCCGGATATGTAGATGCAGCTATCGTCGGCGGAACAGAATGCCTGTCGAAATTTCACCTCAACGGATTTAATACCCTGATGATACTCGATACAGATAAATGTAAACCTTTCGATAAAAACCGCAAGGGATTAAATCTCGGCGAAGGCGCAGCATATCTCGTTATTGAATCCGAAGAGTCAATGCTTCAACGAAAAATCAAACCTCTGTGCGAACTCTCGGGATATGGTAACGCCTGTGACGCTTTTCACCAAACGGCCTCTTCATCTGACGGCGAAGGCGCCTACAGAGCTATCATGCAAGCCCTCGAAATGAGCGGACTCTCCGCCAAAGATATCGATTATATTAATGCACACGGTACCGGTACCGGAAATAACGACGAAAGCGAAGGCGCTGCAATTATGCGCGCTTTCGGTAATAATATTCCACCTGTGTCCTCTACCAAGTCCTTCACAGGCCATACTACCAGCGCTGCCGGCGGCGTGGAAAGCGTGATCTCGGTCCTCGCAATTCTTAACGACTTTATTCCCGCTAACCTCAACTTCTCGGAAAAAATAGAGACACTCTCATTCTCCCCTGTGAAAGAATGCGTCCATGAGGCCAAACTCTCTCACGTGATGACCAACTCCTTCGGCTTCGGCGGTAACGATTCATCTTGCGTCTTCTCAAAATTATAAACAATATGAATATATATATACAGGCAGCATCCCAAATATCGACACAGGAACCACTCAACGAGAAATGGTTCGATACCCCCTCGTATCCTGATAAGATCCTTAATGAATCTATTGACCCCGACTTTAAAGCTTATATTCCTGTGATGATCGCTAGAAGAATGGGTAATCTGCTTAAACGCGGTATCGTCACTTCCGTTGATGCACTGAATAAATGCTCCCTTAACGGGGATAACCTTCAGGCTGTTATTACAGGTACCGGACTAGGCTGTATAGAAAATACAGAGCATTTTTTAAATGCTGTCTTAGATAACGAAGAGTCTTGTCTCCAACCGACTTTCTTTATTCAGTCGACACATAACACCATATCGTCTCAGATAGCCCTGTTTATCAAATGCCATGGCTATAATACCACCTATTCTCACAGGGGAACCTCCTTCGACTCATGCCTGCTTGATGCCTTCGTCCAGATGAAACTCGGGCTGATATCTAATGCCCTCGTGGGCGGCCATGACGAGATGACTCCTTCGTATTTTACCCTCCTGCAGAAAGTAGGATATTGGAAGAATACACCACTGACAGATGAAAATTTTCATGCGGCGGATACCCGGGGATCAATATCCGGAAACGCTTCCTTGTCAATGGTTATGGCAAATATGAAGGTCCCGTATTCCCTCTGTCAGATGAGAACCGTCGAGATGCTTTATGCTCCTACTATGCAAGAGATTAAAGCAAAAATAGACTGTATGCTTGAAGCTAATGGCATGAAACTTGCCGATGTCGATGCCGTGGTTATGGGCCTTAGTGGAGATAAAGATAATGATAACGTTTATAAAAACATTATGTCTGAGGTGACTCGCGATATACCGGTGATGTGCTATAAACACATTTTCGGAGAGTCGTTCTGCGCTTCTGCTTATGGCGTTTATACGGCGGCAACGGCAATCGCTAAAAAAAGAGTGCCATCACATCTTCTATATTCGTCCCGCAAGGAAATTCTTAACCCGCGTAATATATTGGTGTTTAATCATTTTCATAATATAGACCATTCATTAATTCTCCTATCATGCCCAGATTGATCCTCTTAGTGATGTTGCAGTCGGTACTGCTTGTGGCGGCACAAACCTTTCTGAAAATTTCCGTGGAACTCTTCGGCAAATTCGCATGGGCGTGGAGCTTCTTTAAAACAGTCTTCACCACATGGCAATTCGCCGCCTCCGGAGTATGCGCCCTTACCGCAATGATTGTATGGATGTATGTACTGAAACATTATCAGTTCAGCGTGGCTTATCCTATGCTTTCGATAAGTTATGTTATAGGACTCCTCGCTGCTTTCTTCGTATTCCATGAAGCTGTGCCTTTAACCCGCTGGATAGGCGTAATTATTATTATGGTTGGTGTGTATTTTGTAGTTAAATAGAAAACGATATGCAAAAGATAAAAATAATTTTAGCCCTCTCGTCTCTTTTCCTTATTTCCGCGTCGGCTTTTTCACAGTCAGACGCTATATTTACACGGGAAGAATATGCCGCAATAGCTGATCATGTCGCTGCTGCACATGAGAAACTTAATAGTTTGCAAGCCGATTTCCTCCAGGAAAGAATTTCTGCCGTGTTTGCAGAACCTGTAGCTCAAAAAGGTAAGATGTCCTTTAAGTCACCTGATAAATTGATATGGGAATATAACGACCCCCAGTCAATAGCTATCATCTTTAATAAGGGAACATCTTCACTGAAAACCGCTGAAGGGAAAGTTGACTCTCCTAATAAAATGATTGACGAACTCGGAAAGATTATTATCAGTACAGTCAACGGAGATAATTTTACTGATAATAAGAATTTTAAACTCGAATACCGTAAGGGAGAAAATGGCGAAATCCGCGCCGTCCTGACACCCCTGAATAGAAAAATTAAAGCTGTTTATAAAGATATTACAGTGATTATCGACGAAAAGTGTTTCCTCGCAAAAACCGTAATCATGACTGAAGTTAATGGCGACAGCACCAGAATTTCATTTGAGAATTTAATGATCAATGCCGAAATCCCCGATGCTGTGTTTGAAGAATAATATTATGGAAGATTTTTATAAGATATTATGTGAAAAGATTAATGCTGATGACGCCGACTTTGATATCGAGTTGAATCGGGATCATGATATCTTTAAAGGGCATTTCCCCGGTGAACCTATCACCCCCGGCGTATGTATCGTAAAAACAGCCCTTGAACTGGCAAATATCGCCTTTAAAAATAAATACCAAATAAAAACCGCTAAGAATATCAAATTCTTGAATATTATAAGTCCTGTCGACAACCCTTTCGTGTCTTTCAAA
>JAQVPY010000111.1 GCA_028701815.1 Bacteroidales bacterium
TTTGGAATGATCGTTTTAGGCATCACTCAGGGAATGCAACCTATACTCGGCTATAATTACGGGGCGCGAAAATACGACAGGCTGCGCTCAGTGCTGCGACTCGGGATTATTATCTCTTCCGCGGTGATGACTGTGGGCTTTGCCGTTTGTGTCGGTATGCCGAGAACTATGGCTATGCTCTTTACTTCCGATGAGGTGCTGCTTAACGTCGCCGCCGAAGGCCTTCGCCTGTCCTCATTAGCATTTCCCCTTATAGGTGTCGGAATGGTCGCTTCAACTTTTTTCCAGTCTATCGGAAAACCTGTCCAGGCAATCATCACTTCCCTCTCTCGTCAGCTGCTGATATTGATCCCGCTGCTTATCATTCTTCCCCCCATTCTCGGCACCAAGGGCGTATGGCTCGCAATGCCGATCTCCGATACTATCGCTTTTGTGATTGCAATAATATTGATGGGACGACAATTGAAAATCTTAGAAAAACAAGTAATATGAAAAAAATTACGCTTTCCGCTTTACTACTCGCTATTTGTCTTTCCCTATCTTGTCAGGTGGATAAAAGCGATTGGATAAACGGTTTTGCCGACGGATGTACTTCCGTAACGGTGGGACGCCTCGCATCTTCCGACGGCTCAGTATATACATCTCATACTGACGATAGCCACAGAACTCGCTCTAATGTCTTAATAGAACCAGCCGCTCGTCATTCAAAAGACGAAACGGTTGAATTGTTTAAGCGAGGCAGATGCGATACGACTACGATGCCTACCTATTCGGCTGTAAAAGTAGGCGAAATTCCGCAGGTAAAAAATACTTACGGCTTTATTAATTCAGCATATCCCTGCATGAATGAAAAACAGCTGGCTATTGGCGAATCGACTTTCGGCGGGCGTTCCGAGCTGGTCTCGGATAACGGACTCATCGATTGTGAACGTCTTTGTATGCTGATGCTTCAGCGTTGTGCTTCCGCCCGGGAAGCTATCAAGACGGCAGGCGAACTTTTGAAAGAATATGGATGGATTGATGAAGGAGAATGCCTGACCATAGCGGATAAAAAAGAGGTGTGGCACCTCGAAATCGTAGGCCCCGGTAAGGGTAATAAGGGCGCTGTATGGGTGGCACAAAGAGTGCCCGACGACCATATAGCCGTCAATGCCAATGCAAGTACAATTAAAGAAATAGACGCCAAAGATTCCGACCATTTTATGTTTTCGGATAATGTCTTCAGCTATGCCCTCGAGCAGGGCTGGTGGAACGGCAGTGAGACCTTCCGCTTCTGTTATGTATACGCGCCGGAAACGAGAACGTCTGTAGCCTCCCGTCGCCGCGAATGGAGAGTCTTCGACCTGCTCGCCCCCTCATTGAAACTCGACGCCAACGCAGAGAATTTCCCTTTCTCCGTGAAACCCGATAAACCTGTCACCCTCGAAGATATGATTATGGTTTTCAAAGACCAGTATGAAGGTACAGACTACGATATGTGTAAGACTCTCCTCGTTCCTGATGAGGACGGCAAGATGACGATTTCGCCGTTGGCAAATCCGCAGATGCCTTATGATATGACCAAGATGTTGAGACTGAATGGCGGCTGGGGTGAACTCGGCGAGAGAACAATCTCCCGCTGGTATACCATGTACGCTACCATCATTCAGTGCCGCAACTTTCTTCCCGACGCTATCGGCGGAGTAGTGTGGCTTGCTCTCGACAACGTTTCAACGTCGGTATATGTGCCTGTCTATAATTGCGTCACCGATTTGCCGTCGGAATATAAAACCTGCGGAAGAGAAACCGGCTTCAGCAGAAGAGCTGCGTGGTGGGCTTTTAACCGCCTCGGCACACTGGCCGTTCACCGCTGGGGCGACATGCGTCACGACGTTGATGCAGTGTGGAAACCGTTTCAAAAAGAGATGATCTCAAACCAAAAAACAGTGGAAGAAGAAGCCCTACGCCTCTATAAATCGGATAAAAAAACGTGCGTATCCTATCTCTCATCTTATTCAAATTCAAAATGTTCCGATGCCGTTGAGAAGGCGTGGAACCTCGGCGATTTTCTGTGGACAAAATACGACGAAAAGTGGTAGCTAATGACAAATATTTATTATATTTGCAAGCTAATCATCATAAATTAACAGGTATGAAAAACATGATTTCCCAAATTGCTCTGTTGCTCTGCTCAATTGTATTGCTGAGCCTGATGCTCGTTTCCTGTAACAATAAAAAGGAAACCCCCGAGCAGCAATGCGCTTGTACAAACGCTATGTCGGAGGTTAATCATCTCGACTGGACAAAAAATGCCGTCATATATGAGGTGAATATCCGCCAATATACGGAAGAAGGAACATTTGCGGCTTTTACGCAACATATTCCCAGATTAAAGGATCTTGGCGTCGATATCTTATGGATAATGCCGGTTCATCCGATTGGCGTTGAAGGACGTAAAGGAACTCTCGGCAGCTATTATTCCTGCAAAGATTATCGTGCCGTCAACCCCGAGTTCGGGACGATGGAAGATTTTAAGAATATGGTGAAGGTGGCCCATGAAAACGGGATGAAACTTATCATCGACTGGGTCGCAAATCATACTTCAAGAGACAGCGAGTGGTTAACAACTCATCCCGACTGGTATGTTTATGCTGAGGACGGTTCCGTCTTAGGACCTTTCGACTGGACTGACGTAGCACAGTTGAATTATGAAAATGCGGACTTGCGTGCAGAGATGATCGACTGTATGAAATTCTGGGTGGAAGAGAATGATATCGACGGGTTTAGATGTGATGTTGCCGGTATGGTTCCGGCGGATTTTTGGAATCAGGCACGTGAAGAGTTAGATGCTATCAAGCCTGTGTTTATGCTCGCAGAAGCAGAACAGCCCAATTTGCTCGAAAAGGCTTTCGATATGGATTATGCATGGGAATACCTGCATATCATGAATATGATCGCAGCAGGAGAGAAAAATGTCGAAGACCTCGATGCGTATCTCGCTAAAATAGATACGACTTATTTGTGCAACACATACAAGATGTATTTTCTTACCAATCATGATGAAAATTCATGGAACGGGACGGAGTTTGAACGCCTCGGCGACGCGACGGATGTATTCGCAGTTCTTGCTGCAACCCTGCCGGGAATGCCACTGATATATACCGGTCAGGAAGCAGGTCTGGCAAAACGTTTAGAGTTTTTTGAAAAAGATCCTGTTGAGGATTGGACTGCCAACTCGGAGATCACGGACTTTTACAAATCTTTAAATACGCTTAGAAAAGAGAACCCCGCTTTATGGAGCGGTTGCTTCGGCGGAAAATTACAGCGTATTCATACTTCTTTGGACGAGTCTGTCTTTGCCTTCGCACGCGAAAAAGACGGGAATAGGGTAGTTGTTATGGCAAATCTCTCACCCGACATTGTGGAGTTTGATCTCGAAAATGCAGATTTTAACGGAAAATATACTGCTTTCCCATGTACTTCTATGGAAGTCGACCTTACGGGCGACTTCTCAGTAACGCTGGAGCCGTGGGATTATTTGATATATATTAATAAATAACTTAAAACTTACGATAATGACGGAAGAATTAAAAGTAACGGCTTTTAAGGACATAGTTGAGAAAGCCGGTGGAAGAATGGTCCCATTTGCGGGATTCCTTATGCCTGTCCAATTCACAAGTATTAATGCTGAACATGAAACGGTTCGTAATGGAGTAGGCGTTTTCGACGTGTCTCACATGGGCGAATTTTGGGTAAAAGGCCCTAACGCAGCAAAATTTATTCAGAGAATCACAACAAATAATGTTTATGATCTCGTTGACGGCAGAGTGCAGTATTCATGTATGCCTAACGGCAAGGGCGGTATCGTAGACGACCTCCTCGTATATCGTTTTAAGGAAGATTTATATTTTCTGGTTGTTAACGCTTCCAATATAGATAAAGACTACAACTGGTGCGTTCAGCATGCTGCTGAATTTGGCATCGTCCCCGGCAAAGACCTTATAAACGCTTCAGGCGAATATTGCCAGCTCGCAATCCAGGGTCCTCTCGCGCTTAAGGCTATGCAGAAACTTACAGAGTCTTCAATAGAAGATATGGAATACTATCATTGCAGAATTATCACTTTTGCAGGAATAGAAAACGCCATATTCTCGACAACGGGTTATACCGGTTCCGGCGGATGCGAAGTATATGTTAAAAACGAATATGCTGCAAAACTTTGGAAAGCAGTCTTCGAGGCCGGCGCTGAATACGAAATTAAACCGATAGGTCTCGGCGCCCGTGACACCCTGCGTCTCGAATCGGGTTTCTGTCTCTATGGTAACGATATTGATGACACTACAAGCCCTATTGAAGCCGGTCTTGGCTGGATTACCAAAATGGTCGACGGAAACGATTTTATCGACAGAGAGAAGATGGAAAAGATGAAAGCAGAAGGTCCTGCGAGACGTCTTAAGGGCTTCGTGTTGGAAGATAAGGGTATCCCTCGTCAACACTGCGAAATTTGTAATGCCGCCGGCGAAAAAATCGGCGAAGTTACTTCCGGAACGATGTCTCCTACACTTAAGATCGGACTCGGAATGGGATATATCGCAAATGAATATTCTAAACTCGGAACGGAAATCTTTATAAAGGTCCGTGATAAAATGTTACGTGCTAAGGTTGCTAAAACTCCTTTCTGGAAATAAAAAGTGTTAAAGAACAATATACTGTTTATAAAATTGTGCCTGATACTATGTTCTCTTGCTTTACTGCAAGCGAATTCCGTTCGGGCACAATCTTTTGCCCCCCCCCTCAAAGGGGAACAACTCTATCTCTCCGGTACTTTCGGTGAATTGCGGTCGGGACATTTTCATGGCGGACTCGATTTTAAAACGGGCGGCGTTACCGGCGCGAAAGTATATGCCGTAGAAGATGGCTATATCGCCCGTATTGCTGTGAGCCCATCCGGTTACGGCAGAGCATTGTATGTAGTTCACCTTAACGGCTATACCTCTGTATATGCTCACCTTACCGAGTTTATGCCTCAGGTAAACGAGTATGTTAAAAATTATCAGTATTCCCAAAAGAGCTTTAAAGTAAACATATTTCTTGATGCATCTACCTTCCCCGTGAAAAAAGGCGATGTTATCGCTGTCTCCGGAAATTCCGGAAGCTCTCAGGGTCCCCACCTCCATTTCGAATTGCGCGAGACAAAATCGGAACGCCCGATAAATCCCCTGTTGTTCTCTTTTCCCGTTAAAGACTGGGTGCGACCTAAAATAATCGCATTTAAAATATTCCCCGTCGATGACTCGTGCTTTATCAACGGGAAAAATAAAACGCTCACCCCCAAACTTGCAGGATGGGGCGAAACTTATCACTTCGAAACTAACGATACGGTCACCATCCAGGGTAAAGCATATCTCGGAGTCAATACCTATGACGCTATGAATGACGTCAATAACAAAAACGGTATTTATTCTCTCAATGTCCTCATCGATAATGATACGGTTTTTGAATATCTCGTTGATGGATTTACCTTCGATGAAGGTCTGTATGTCAATTCCCTCGTCGACTATGATACTTATATCGAACTTAAGTCGAGATATTATAAAACCCTCCGAGATCCTAACATGAAACTCGGCATGCTGAAGTCGAAAGGTGACGGAACAATAACTCTCTCCGACGACAAGGTGCATGATGTCAGGGTTATAGTTAAAGACTCCTATCTAAATACTTCCATTCTGTCGTTTAAGGTGAGGAGAGACAATGCCGTCCGTCAAATTACCCCCAAACGCCGACCCCATTACGAGATAGTCTATAACAGGGATTTTAATTTTGACACCACGGGCTTTTCTATGGGAATCAAGGCTAATTCGCTTTTTAAGACTGAACGCTTCGATTTTACTATCGTCCCTAAGGCTAAAGCTACCGATCTGTCGCCGGTATATCATCTCGGCAATAGAGCAATCACTGCTTTTAAACAGTTTTCAATAGATATAAAAATCGACAGCATTCCTGCTGCCCTGTTGTCAAAGTTGTATATTGCGTGCTTATCGAGCAACGGCAAGTCGTGGAATTATGTAGGCGGTGTAGTAAGAGATATGTGGATATCAGCTAATGTTCGTGATTTCGGCGACTATAAGATTGCTTGCGACACTGTTCCTCCTAAAATTGAATCGAGTACTCTGAGTAAGACAACCGCTAATGATGTCACCGGCAGGAAGACAATAAGTGTTCTTATCTCCGACAATGCTTCAGGAATAAGATCATATACGCCTTCCTTGAATGGAGAGTGGCTGCTTATGGAATATGATGCCAAAAACAGAAGGCTGACTTATGTCGTAGATGAACGACTGCTTAAAGGGAAAAACACTTTAAAGATTGAAGTCACCGACATGGTAGGCAATGTCACTACCGCCAGCTATTCTTTAACGCGGCCTTAATATTCCAGAACGTCCAGCAGAGTCTGCAGATTTTTCCGATTGTTATAGTGTTCTTCCAGCACTTGTTCGCGAAGGGTGATATATTCCCGTGTAAAAGGTTTCTCGAACAGGTCGTCCAATCCTTTAATCATATCTTCGTCGCAGTCGGCGATAAGACATACCTTTTCTAATTCGGTGCCTGCGCACATCTTAGAGTTGGCTAACACAAAACGTCCCTGGTAGAGTACATTTAACAATTTGAGTTTCAGTCCCGTGGCTTGGTTGGTATATAGAACGTTGACATGAGCGTCGGTAATAAGTTCCCGCATTGTCTCTTCATCGGGATTAGGCACTAAGCGAACGCGGCGACTTCTATATATTAGGTCTCTTATCTCATCGGTAGGCTTTAGTCCGGCAACGACGAAATCGATATCTGTTTTCGAGAAGACATTATTAATAAGGTATTTTACCGCGTCAATATTTTCTTCAACGGAGAGGTTTCCGTGATATAGGGCATAGGAGCCGCGTCCCGTGTGGGATGTTATGCTGTTGTTGCAGTGAAAACACGGCATGCAAACCACTTTATTGTCAGGAAAAGTTCTTTTAAGATAGTCGTAATCCTTGGTGGAAACAGTTAGCATGGCATCAGTATAGCGCAGAAATTTCTGATAATGTTTCAACTTTTTACTTTCAATAATATAAAACAGTTTGTCTTTTATTTTTGAACTTGAAGCAGCAAGGTGTCTGTAATATTCATGTTCGATGTTGCATGCTCTGTAAATCTTCAACCTGTTTTGCAGGAGTTTGTCCGTTAAAAAGAAGCAGGAGTGCAGACCCTCGAATATGATGGGATAATCGTTTTTCAGCAAGTTGTTGAGCAGCTCTTT
>JAQVPY010000112.1 GCA_028701815.1 Bacteroidales bacterium
TCCTTAATCGCGCTGATGATATATGGACAGTGACGAAGAACGACACCACATTCAAGGCCGATGCCAACACGATACACGCTGTTCTTGAGCAGACAACAAACATGACGCCGCTCAGAATTGCTGCGCTGAACAAAGAGCGATGGGAAGAATTAGAGCTTACTCCCGACAAAGGGACTGTCGTCAGATATTATTCCGGCAAAAAAACATTAGCAGATTTTTCAATCGGAAAATACGAGTATTATGAAAAGATGCAATCGGGGCAGCAGCGAGGGGACATGTCCACTTATGTAAGAGAGAACGACGGTGAAACCGTATATGCAGTACGCGGGTTTCTTAAAACCCTCTTCAGAGCCAATTCCGACTATTACAGAAATCATGCATTTTATCCCCCTATCAACAAAGAAGACATAACTGAAGTCACATATATTACTCCGGACAGTCTCAATCTCAACTACAAGTTAACGAAAGAGTCAGACGGGTGGATCATAAACGGCATGTCTGTAGATTCGGCAGCAGTTGTTACATTCTTCAACAAAATTGTCAGAGCGTCAAGCGGCCGCTTCGTCACAGCCATACCTGATAACATCTATCCGGAAACATGTACTATCAAGGGCAATAATATGGCCGCAATAGAGGTAAGGTTATATCCTGCTGAAGGCGGATTTATTATAACCAGCACTTACGATGACGATGGTATCTTTTTTGACAAAGATGGCACGATGCGAAATCGGTATTTAAGTATAATAAATAGGCAATAAAAAAAAGGCATGTGTCTCACATGCCTTTTTTTTATAATCTAAATCTAAATCGATTACAGAGAATTAACCTTACGAGCAAGTTTCGATTTCAAGTTGCTTGCCTTGTTTTTATGGATAATCTTCTTTGTAGCCATTTTATCTAACATTGAACAAACTGCGGGTAATTTTTCAGTAGCCTCAGTTTTATCTGTGAGCAATCTGAACTTTTTAACAGTATTACGCATTGTTCTTGCATAATATCTTCTGAGTAATCTCCTCTTGTCGTTCTGTCTTATACGCTTTATTGCAGACTTATGATTTGCCATATCTATAAAAATTTATTTTTACTTTTTTTGTAGTCCATAGCAGAATCGAACTGCTGTTTCCAGGATGAAAACCTGACGTCCTAACCCCTAGACGAATGGACCTTTTTTGCGATTGCAAAGATAGAACATTTATTTGATATAAACGGGCTTTTGCAATTATTTTTTTTACTTTTTTTTAATATATTGGAAATCAAGTATATTTTAGACATTGTCCAAATCTCGATTAAAGGTAAAGCCCATTCTTTTAGCGGTTTTAAATCGTCTGGAGTCGCGAAAATCAAAAAAGCCTTCAGCCGGCAGTTCTTTCATCAGGTCGTAGTCAGGGAGGAGAACGCCGAAGTGCATGGCATATTCTATGGCAGAGGCAATAATATCGTGAGCCTTAGCGGCATCAAGCACATTATAGTCGAAATGATTAATCAGCATGGCAACTTCTTTTTTCCCTTCCACATAGAGATGGTTTTCCTTATTGACGAGGATTCTACCAATAAGATATCCGATGCCTTCGGAGTTACTATATGTTATATCGTCAGTGAGGAAGTTATAAATCATAATCATACCGCACTGGGCTCTATCTTTATCTTCGCGGATATAGGGGGTATTCATCACCTGATGATTTCTTGGAAACTCAAAGACGTTAGGATGCAGCAGAAAAGTCAGGGCATCGCTTCCGGTAACGAGTTCAAACTCATGATCGTTATGTTGTTTAATAGAAAATGCTATGTCGGATGATGGGTATTTTTTTCCGAAGTCGGCGACGATTGCGGATGCGGATTCATATAACGTTTTAAAAGCCTCTTTAGTAACTGAAAACGCCTCTTTTTCGAGGGAATATATTTTAATCAGTTCTTCGTAAAAGTTATCTGTCATAACAAGTTTATTCAAAAGTAAAAGTAAGGTTAAACTGTTTAGAATGCAATGATTCGACGCTTTCAGTACAGAAAGTGGTTTTATTACCTCTGTTTACCACGTCACAAACGCCATAAGACATGCGCAATTCTACGCCCAGTTTAAACCAAAACATATAAAAGTCGAAACCGGCTCCAAGGGTACCATATAGATCATTAGGCTGTATTGGTATGAAGTCGAACTGTTTCATTTCAGAATTCTGCAATGATTTCACAGCGAGGAGGTCGAATTTATACTCTACTCCACCAATAATATAGGGTCTCACATTATAAATACGTTTAGCCTTATATCTAACCATTACCGGCAGATCGATGAAAACGGATTCTATTTTCATCCATTTTTTATATGTATCTGTCAAAACGAATGGCTCATATTCACCGGTAGATGGGTTTTCTTTAAGAAACTCCCATTGGATCTCTCTAAAGGCCATTGTAAGACCGGGTACTATACGTAAATCGAAATATTCGCCGAGTCGGAAATTACCGACGATTCCCACAGAAAATCCGGGGCTGCCTTTAACCTGAATATTAGATATCTTCATTTTGGCATCTGTCCCGAAATTAAACACATTATTTACGGGAAGCGAGTCATAAACCTGAAGGTTATATCCGGAAACAGGATTCAAAGAAAAGCTCATATAGTTTACTGCGAGGGTAAATCCGAAATGGTATGCAGCCTCGTCATAATCGACGAGGTTCATTGGCAGGGTGCGCTGTTTTTGAGCAGACACGTTCAATGTCACACAAGTCAAAAGAGCCAAAGAGAGAACTGATTTTATATAATGCTTCATCTTTTCATAAATCTTCACTCTCTTTTAACGAAAGTTATCCAATTTTATTGTTAAATCATCTATGGATATCGGGGAAACGTTATGTCGTTCACAGGAGAGACCGCCGGAGACATTAGAGATATATGCCACTTTATCTTCGGGGTAGCCGGCAGCGATACACAGTGCTGCGGCAGCTATTACGGCGTCACCGGCACCTGACACATCGATGATATCACATTTTCTGGCAGGAAAATGAAAAAAATCGCCTCTGAGGGTCGACATTATAAGACCTTTTTCGGCCATTGTGAGTAGGAACTTATCTATCTTATGACGTTTCTGAAATTTTACCACAGCTTCTCTCAATTCTTCAGCCTCGATATTATTAACGCGTAAATAGTCTCTAAACTCTTTCACATTAGGCTTAAAAAGGTCTACGCCGTCATAAGCCTCGAAGTTTTTCTTTTTAGGATCTACGCAGACTTTTACGCCATGTTCTTTTGCTAATTTAAGGACAAATTTAATAACCGGCAGAGAGAGCACTCCTTTATTATAATCCTGCAAGATAATAATATCGGGATTATGCATAGAGAGAGCTTTTTCCAATTTTTTCTTCAGCATGCGTTCTTCTTCGTCAAAGAGGTCGGCTGTATCTTCTTCGTCTATTCTGACAATTTGTTTATTATTCCCGATGATTCTATGTTTTACAGTAGTGCGTCTTCTCTGACTTTTAATCATGCCGGCACAATTGATATCATTGTTTTCCGCAAATCGAATTATCTCATCCCCAGAAATATCTTCGCCCACTACAGATATCAGCGATACTGCAGCACCGAGTCTTGCGATATTCATTGCAACATTGCCTGCACCGCCGAGAGATTTTTCGGAATTTTCAGGACAAAACACAGGCACAGGAAATTCAGGGGACATACGCGATACAGTACCGTAATGGGAGACATCCAGCATGGAATCTCCGAGCACCAACACGCTGATATTCTTAAAATCGAGCACTGCTATTATTTTAAGTTTGAAAGAAGTTCTTTAATTCTTCTAACTGCTTCAATAAGATTTTTCTCTGAAGTTGCATAAGAAAACCTTATACATTTTTCATCGCCGAAAGCAGCACCGGGGACTAATGCCACGTATACGTTTTCGAGGATATACATACAAAGGTCCTTCCCGTTATTTATTGTAACCTTTCCGTCGCTTTTACCATAATAATAAGACACGTCGGGGAATACATAGAAAGCGCCGTCGGGGACGTTAGTAATAAAGCCGGGAACATCTTTCAATAAATTCAGGAGCAGGTCTCTACGTTCTTTAAACTTCGCAACCATCACCTTCATCTCAGGTATTTCATCCGGTGCTGAATTAAAAGCAAGAATAGAAGCTTGTTGGGCGATAGAAGTCGTCGCCGATGTCAGCTGTCCCTGAAGTTTAGAACAGGCCTTTGCAATAGGTGTAATAGAAGCAGAGAAGCCAAGTCGCCAGCCCGTCATAGCAAATCCCTTAGACACACCATTTATTATTATAACTCTATCCTTAATAGCATCGAATTGGGCGAAGCACTCGTGTTTACCTTTAAAAATAATATGTTCGTATATTTCATCAGAAATAACATATACGTTGGGGTGACGTTCGATAACGCGTGCCAGAGAAGCCATTTCCTCCTTATCATATACCGAACCTGTAGGATTACAGGGAGAATTCAACATTACGAGTTTCGTCTTAGGGGTAATAGCTTTTTCAAGTTGTTCCGCCGTGATCTTAAAATCGTGTTCTATTCCGGCCTTAACCAGGACGGCTGTACCTTCGGCGAGTTTAACCATTTCGGAATAAGACACCCAGTAAGGGCAAGCGATAACGACTTCATCGCCCGGATCAACGAGCGAGAGTACAACATTCGATAACGCTTGTTTTGCACCGGTGCTTACGACAATCTGTTCCGGAGCATAGTCTACGCTATTATCTCTTTTGAGTTTCTTACAGATAGCCTTTCTGAGCTCAATGGTGCCGGCAACGGTAGTATAATGCGTAAAATTATTCGTTATTGCCGCAATGCCCGCCTCCTTAATAACGGCAGGAGTGTTAAAGTCCGGTTCTCCGATACTTAAATTGATAACATCTTTACCTTCTTGTTTTAAGACAGCACTCTTGGCGGTCATAGCCAAAGTAGCTGATTCTTCGAGATTTAAAATCCTTTTCGATAACATAGCATTATATTTTCTAATGATTTGCAAAAGTATAAAATTAATTGTCTATTTTTGCATTTTATATAAAAAATAAAAGCGTGTTTTTTCTAAACTAAATACATATCAAATGCGAAAGATATTTTCAATACTTGTTCTAACCTTATTTTTAACACCATTTTGTAATGGACAGCTTCTTTCACTCTCTCAAAATTTCAAAGAAGATTTTACGATAGAGAAATATCTGCACGATCAATATGTTGCCAACATGCTTAACACCTTGGCCATCAATGCTGCTCAAAACATTTCACAAACCGAATATTCGATATACTACTCTATTGACATCAGTGATTCATTATATTTTCTTTATTGTCCGCCCATTGGTTCTGTCGAATATTCAGGAAATAATATTTCGACCTATTTAATCCCGGAAAAAGTTCATATAAGATGTGGTTCTATGAATGTCGATTTACCTTTAACCGCGTCAAAAACGTGCTATTCATTTCCCAAGCCCGACTGGTTGGGAGTCGCCGAATGTCACTTCATATATTCCGACAGCGACCTTGACACTTTCAATGAGAAGGTCAATGCTATACGTAAGGGCACGGCCCTTGAAATCATTGCCGATTCGCTCATTTCCATCATCAACAGCTACAACGCTTTTGAAGCTTACCGTTCTGCCGACGTTTTGATGTTTCTTACGATCATTGACTCTCAAATAGGATACCTTGACAACAGCATGTATTCCATTGCTGTAAATCATGAAGACATAGACATAAGGAGTTTAAGTGAGAAGATGAGACTTTTGAAATCGCGCAGAAATTCCGTTTTCATGACTTATCCAATATCTACAGCAGCATCAATAGATTTGAACGACATTTTGTCCACAAACTTAGGCATCCATTTTTGCAATTTCTACGACAAGTGGTGTTATATGTCTGATGCGTCGAAACACTTATATGCCGGGGAGATAGCATATATGAGTAATTTCAACAAAACGCAGCCAAAAATAGAAAACTTCATTAGCAAGCTCTCTCCTTCTTCTGCTAAAATATTCTTAAACAATGTATACCAGCGTTTACTTAATGGAGCTGAGAAGGCTTTCAAGAACAACAGCATTGACATTGCGTTGACTCTGATCGACAATTACGAATATATTTCTCACATATATGCCAACAGCAACAGCGCGCCGTTTTATAGTTTAAAACTGCAATGTTATCAGGCGATGTACACCTCTTATGAAAAGCTCGCAGATTTATTTGACAAGAACAACCACGATGCGATATCCCGTAGTTATTCCGATAAGGCTGCCGACATTTTAAAACAGATTGATATTCTTGAGGCTTCCCCCTACCCTCCGGATGCTTCGACTACAACTATCGACAACTCCATTGGCATTTTAGCTGTAGATAATCCCAAGGTTGCGACATCAACAAATTCCACGATAGTACGTCCGGCCGTTGTTACTCCCAAACCCGTTGCTGTTACTCCCAAACCTGCTGTTGAGCAGAAAGAGGAAAAGCCGACAAAGGTTGAGCCGCAGTTGGAAGAAGAACCTGTTGTTGTTGCTGTTGTTACACCTACTCCAGAGGCTAAAAAACCGCAAGCTGCAGTAGAGGAAGAAGAGACGTCGAAGGTAGTGGTTAACAAACTTGACGATTCGTCAGCCAACAGCAGATGCAAAGAATATTTCAAGAAGATGAATATTCTTGCCGATAATATAAGCAGTTATTCCATATTCACATTACAGAACCTTGTAAACAGGTACAACTCAGAATATTCCGATTGTGAAACTCTCTCTCTTGAAGATTGGCTTACTTCAATCGGACATCCTGAGATGATTCCTGATACTGATAAAAAGAAAAAAAGAAGATAGTTCTATTTTCTTGACACAGCTGTTTCTGCGGCTGCGACAATAGCTTGCGCATCCAGTTTATATAATTTCATGAGTGCATCGGGGGTTCCACTCTGACCCCACACGTCGAATACGGCCACCGGTTCTATCGGGGTCGGGCATTCTCTTGCAAGGAGTTGAGCTACAGAGTCGAAGAGCCCTCCGTTTAATTGGTGCTCTTCAGCGGTTACAGCACAGCCTGTCTTTCTCACTGAATTAATGATGGCCTTATTGTCGAGTGGTTTGATAGTATGAATATTGATCACCTCCGCGCTAACGCCTTTTTCTTCGAGTATTTTGCATGCTTTCAATGCCTCCCAGACCATAATACCCGTGGCGAAGATAGAAACGTCAGTACCTATATTCATATTTTGGGCTTTACCGATAACAAATTCCTGGTCAGGTTTTGTAAACACGACCTGTTTAGGGCGTCCGAATCTAAGATAAA
>JAQVPY010000113.1 GCA_028701815.1 Bacteroidales bacterium
CTTCGGAGAAAGCCAATTTTGCGATAGCGGCGGCTTTATCATAACCTATTTGGGGTGACAGGGCGGTAACGAGCATCAGGCTGTTATTAAGGTTTTTCTCTATATTATCGTAGTTAGGTTCTATTCCTGTAACGCAGTGGTTATTAAAAGAGTTGACGGTCTCAGCGAGGAGTCGGGCGGATTCAATAAGGCAGAAAGCCATAACCGGTTTAAAGACATTCAGTTGGAAGTGTCCCTGGCTATTAGCGAAGGCGACGGTAGCGTCGTTTCCGAATATTTTAGCGCAGACCATAGTAACAGCTTCGCATTGAGTAGGGTTAACTTTTCCGGGCATAATAGAAGAGCCCGGTTCATTAGCGGGGAGGATAATTTCGCCTATGCCGCAACGGGGTCCTGAGGCTTCAAGGCGTATATCGTTAGCTATTTTAAAGAGGCTCATAGCTGTTGTTTTGATAGCGGAGGAGACATTAACCATAGCATCGTGGACGGCAAGGGATTCGAATTTATTGTCAGATACGCAGAATTCCATCCCGCTGAATTTGTTTATATATTGTACCACTTTAAGGTCGTACCCGGGAGGTGTATTAAGTCCCGTGCCGGTAGCGGTACCGCCGATAGCGAGTTCCGTAAGGGATTCGAGTGACTGTTTAATATACTCTATACAATGTTTAATCTGCGAAGCATAAGCGGAGAATTCCTGTCCGAGGGTAACCGGAGTTGCATCCATAAGATGGGTTCTGCCCGTTTTGACTATATCATCGAAGTCGTCAGCTTTTTGTTGCAGTGACGACTGCAGGGTAACCAGAGCGGGGAGGGTGTTTTCGGAGATAACCTTAGTACAGGCGATATACATTGCTGTAGGGAACACGTCATTTGTTGACTGTGATTTATTCACATCGTCGTTAGGGTGGAGTATTTTCCGCTTGTCGGTGATTCTACCACCGTTTAAGATATGCCCTAAATTTGCGATAACTTCGTTAACATTCATATTTGTCTGGGTTCCGGAGCCCGACTGCCAGATATGAAGGGGAAATTCTTCGTCATATTCTCCGTCGAAAATTTCGTCGCAGGCTCTGATAATGATATCGGCTTTTTCGCGCGAAAGAACTTTAAGATCGGCGTTTGCGGCGGCGGCGGCTTTTTTCACGAGGACGAGGGCGTATATTACCTCCATAGGCATTTTATAAGATGTAAACTCAAAGTTTTCGTAAGCTCGTTGTGTCTGTGCGCCCCAGAGGTTATTAACATCTACTTTGACTTCGCCGAGTGTATCTTTTTCGATTCTATATTTTTCCATAACATTAATTATTACCGAATTCCATTAAATAAGCTTTTATCATATCATTAATATCTCCGTCCATTACGGCTTGAACGTTAGATGTTTCATAGCCTGTACGAAGATCCTTAACCATTTTATAGGGTTGCATAACATAGGAGCGTATTTGAGATCCCCACTCTATTCTTTTTTTGGCGCCTTCTATTTGAGCCTGCGCCTCCTTACGTTTTCTCAGCTCTATTTCATAAAGTTGAGAGCGTAACATTCTTATAGCCTTCTCTTTATTTTGCAATTGGGAGCGTGTCTCCTGACATTCTATGATAATGCCGGAAGGCTCATGTTTAAGACGGACGGCCGTTTCAACCTTATTGACATTCTGTCCGCCGGGACCTCCTGAACGGAAGGTATCCCAACTGATATCTGCGGGGTTGATCTCGATATCAATATCATCAGCAACAACAGGATAAACATAAACCGAGGCGAAAGATGTATGACGGCGGTTTGCAGAGTCAAAAGGAGACAATCTGACAAGTCGGTGAACCCCATTTTCTCCCTTAAGGTATCCAAAAGCATAGTCGCCTTCAAACTCCATGCTCACGGAACTAATACCGGCAACATCTCCCTCCTGATAGTCGAGGATAGAGACCTTATAATTATTTATTTCGCCCCAGCGCTGGTACATGCGCATGAGCATCTGCGCCCAGTCGTGACTTTCCGTACCACCCGCACCGGGGTTAATGTTAAGAATGGCTCCGAATTTATCACTCTCCTCACCGAGCATATTCAAAAATTCGAGGTCTTCGATTTTTTTCAGGCACTTCGCATATTCGGCATCAACTTCTTCTTCGGTGCACTCTCCGCTTTCTTTAAACTCGACAAATACGTGCAGCTCATCAAAAGACTCCTTGCATTTCTCAAATTTATCGACCCATGACTTGAGGTCTTTGGCTTCTTTAAGTATCTTTTCGGCCTCTTTAGGATCGCTCCAGAAATCGGGTTCCTGCGATTTTGTATCTAACTCTGAAATAGAAGACAGCTTCCCGTTGATGTCAAAGGAACCTCCTCAGGGCATCTATTCTTTGCCTCAAATCTTTTATTGCTTCGGTTGTGGTTGTCATAACTTTTAGTTATTAGATAATATTTTGTTCTTTAAGAATAGCGTGGATAATATCGTAGGTATTTTCGATATCGCTGTCGAGGCCGACGGAGAATCTGACGAGGCCTTCGCTCATACCCATTTCTTTCTGGTATTCTTCGGGGACTTCGGAAGAGGTAGATTTGCCGGAGCAGGAGAACAGGGTACGGAAATATCCGAGGCTGACAGCGAGGAATCCTATACCTTTATTTTGCATTGCTTCCATAAATTTATTAGCCTTTTCCGCGGTACCGAGGTCGATAGCGATCATTCCGCCAAAGCCGAACTGATCATTCATTTGCTCTTTCATCAGTTTATGGTCGATATGAGAAGGCAGTCCTGTATAAGTAACCTTCATTCCGAGTTTCTGAAATTTTTCTGCGAGGAACATGGCATTTTTGCTATGCTGTTGCATTCTGATATGGAGGGTATAAAGGTTTTTAAGTATTGAGGTTGCGCGGAAGGAATCGAGAACCGGGCCCAGGAGCATGGCAGTACCGTTATTTACGTTTATCAAGGAGTTGATAAAATCGGCATCAGCACAGATAGCGCCGGCGACACAGTCGTTTTTACCGTTGATGAATTTAGTCATAGAATACACAACGATATGAGCGCCGAGTTTATAAGGTGAGAATATCATCGGCGAGAAGGTGTTATCTACGATAAGTTTGGCACCCGCGTGATCTGCAATTTTTCTAAGTTCCGCGATATTTGAAATTCTAAGCAGCGGGTTAGACATAGTTTCGGTATAAATGACCTTTGTATTAGGTCTGCATGCGTCTTTTACCATCTGCAGGTTAGTAGTATCCACGAAGGTAACTTCAACGCCGAAGCGTTCGATATAGTTACTGAGGAAGGCGAAAGTACCGCCATAGACTGTCATGCTTGCCACGATATGGTCGCCTTTTTGGACACATTGCAGGAGAGCGCATGTGATAGCAGCCATTCCGGAGCCGGTAACCCATGCTGCCTCAGTACCTTCCATAGCGGCGAGTGATTTGCAGAGAGCAAATGCCGACGGGTTCCAATGTCTTGAATACAGAAAATAACCTTCCGTTTCACCATGGAAAGTGTCAGTCATAGTTTGGCCGAACGGGAATGTAAAAGTAGCTGAATCGTTGATTGAAGGATTAACGCCTCTTTCCAGGCTGAGTTCCTGAACGGAGCTGATGGCTAAAGCCGGATTAAATTTTTTCATATTATTATTTAATTAATTTATCATCAAAAAATTTCGAGCAAAATTACTTTATTTTTTTATATCATTTCTTTTATCTTTAAATAAATGGCGGCGGCATCGATATGACACAGTTTATACAATTGGGGCAAGGTGCCGTGTTCGATAAACTTATCTGGTATGCCGAGTCTTGTAAGTGGGCGCGACAAATTATTATCCGACATAAATTCAAGGACGGCAGAGCCGAGACCGCCGATGACGGTACCGTCTTCCACGGTGATAATATATTGGTGGTTTTCGCACGCTTCGCGCAGGAGGGTCTCATCTATAGGTTTTAGAAACAGCATGTCGTAATGAGAGGGCAGCACTTTGGCATCCTCTTCTTTCAATCTGTTAATAGCTTCTTCCACGGCATTTCCTATGTGGCCGATAGAAATGACGGCGACTTTTTCGCCTCTATTGAGCACTCTACCCTTTCCTGTCTCCACTTTATCATACGAAGGTTTGCGCCAATCGATGAACATGCCTTTGCTACGCGGGTATCTGATAGCGTATGGGGAGTCAACAAATTGTGCCGTATAAAGCAAGTCTTGCAGGTCCAATTCATTCAGCGGGGCCGCCACTATCATATTCGGTATTGAGCGGAGGTAAGCGAGGTCGAACGCTCCATGATGTGTCGGGCCGTCTTCACCGACGAGACCTGCTCTGTCGATGCAGAAGGTAACGGGCAGATTTTGTAATGCCACGTCGTGTATTATCTGGTCGTAGCCTCTTTGAAGGAAGGTAGAATAAATAGCGCAGTAGGGTTTCATTCCGCGGGCGGCGAGACCGGCGGCGAAGGTAACAGCATGTTCTTCGGAGATGCCCACATCGAAGGTCCTATCAGGATACTTCTCCATCATCTTACTAAGAGAAGTCCCGCTAGGCATAGCCGGGGTGATACCGACAATTTTATTATTTGTATCGGCAAGTTTAGTAATGGTTTCACCGAAGACATCCTGATATTTAGGTGGTTGAGGGACAGTGGAAGCTATTGGTTTTCCGGTCTCAAGGTCAAATTTGCCCGGTGCATGAAAGCGCACCTGGTTCTGTTCTGCGATGGTATAGCCTTTTCCTTTTACGGTGATGCAATGGAACAGTTTGGGTCCTTTTATTTTTTTCAAGCGGGTCAATATGGCAACGAGGTTTACCACGTCGTGACCGTCAACGGGGCCGAAATATCTCATTCCGAGGGACTCAAAGATATTACTGTTTTTAAAGATGGAAAATTTGAGGTTTCTCTTTATCTGCCGGAGCACATAATAGTTAGGGGAGGGGTGTTTGCGACTGCTGAAAAGGAACTTCCACAATCTGTCACGCATACGATTATATGATGTGGAGGTAGATATTTTAATAAGATAATCTTTGATGGCGCCGACACTTTTGTCGATGGCTATGCCGTTATCGTTAAGGATTACGAGCAGGTTAGCTTTAGAGGCGCCGGCGTTATTCAGACCTTCAAAGGCCATTCCGCCCGATATTGAGCCGTCGCCGATGACAGCGATAGTATTTCTGTCTTCTTCGCCGTTTTCAGCGGCCGCGATAGCCATTCCCAAAGCAGCGGAGATAGATGTAGAGGCATGTCCTGTGCCGAAAGCATCATATTCACTCTCGGATATTTTAGGGAAGCCGCTAAGGCCGTCGAGGGTACGTATAGTATCAAACTCCTGTTTTCTTCCCGTAAGGATCTTATGTGGATAGGCCTGATGTCCCACGTCCCAGATAAGATTATCGTAGGGTGTGTCAAAAACATAGTGGATAGCGACGGTGAGTTCTACAACGCCAAGGCTGGAGCCGAGGTGTCCGGGGTTACATGAAATAACTTCGAGAATATAGCGGCGTATCTCGTCGCATAAGGCGGGCAGTTCCGACACATCAAGTTTTTTGATGTCGGCGGGGCAATCTATTTTCGAAAGCAGTTTATATCTTGAATCAACCATTATATTTCTATATCATCAATACAACATATCGAGGGCTATCTTAGCGCCAGAAGACATTTTTTCGGGCGTCCACGGCGGCTCGAAAGTAATCTCGACATTAACCGTGTTTACGCCTTCTACAGACATCACAGCATTTTTTACCATTTCGGGAAGTCTTTCGGCCTCGGGGCAGTTTGGCGCAGTGAGGCTCATTAAGATTTTAACGTTTCCGTCATCATCTTCGGTTATATCATAAATCAAACCGAGCTCATAAATATTCACCGGTATCTCGGGGTCATAAACGGTACTGACGGCTTCGATAAGTTTATCTTTTCTCTCTGAAAGCATAAGCATACATCTCCATTTGTTTAATCATTGAAAAGAGACCGTTAGAGCGTGTCGGAGAGAGATATTCTTTCAGGCCCAATGCGTCAATAAAGCCCATGTCGGCTTTCAATATTTCATCCGGAGTCTCATCGGAAAACACGCGTATCAGCAAAGCAATAATGCCCTTGGTAATAATAGCATCGCTATCGGCGGTAAAGATCACCTTCCCATCCACAAGTTCGGCATGCAGCCATACCTGCGACTGACAGCCGGAAATAGTATATTCCGGCGTTTTATATTTTTCATCAATCAAAGGGAGAGTCTTTCCTAAATCTATGATATAATTGTATTTATCCATCCAATCATCAAAATAGTCGAACTCCTCAACGAGTTGTCGAGTTTTTTCTTTTATACCCATAACAAAAAATTTCCGGCGCAAAGATACTACTTTGTTTTTGATATCAGGCTAAAGATTTTACGCTCGGTATAAACTTGTTTTGAATAAAGTCGGCAAAGATTTGTGCCACCTCGGTAGAAGAATAGCCGAAAACTTTCTGTCCTATTTCAAAGACAAGGTTCACCTCATCTTGAGACATATCTTTATCTGCCATAATAACATCCATTATATATGACAGCATGCCTTCTCTCTGTTCCGGATTTGTCTCAAGGATATTTTTGACCGAATCGTTAAAATAATCCATCACCTTACCGCTGCGAGCGATTTCTTCCAAAAACGCATTAGGGAATATATTGAAGTTGGCGAGGTTCTGCACTATCAATTCAATTTCTTCATCGGAGCAACAGTCATCAGCCGTTGCCGCAAGGATTCCGGCAGTAGCGATAAACATCGCAAGATGCTCGTCCAATTCGGTACTCCTGATTTTTAAAAGCACGTTAGTGAGTTCATCCATCTGTTTTTCGAGTTCCTCGTCGGTAAGGCCTTTTGCATGTTTTGGGTTGAATCTCTCCGATTGAGAAAAAAGGTATAATGCCTGTACTCTTATCGGATTAATGGGGTGAGACGCAAGATTTAAGCCCTTGTCGTTTCTAAAATAATCCAGACGCCTGTTATTTTCTTCAAGAAAAGCATCGAGTTGCATGTCTACTTTATCAAAATCCAGTCCGGAAGACATTTTAAAGAAGGCCGAGACACAGGTACCGATATCCGGCATGGCAAGAAAACCGTATCTGTCGGCTACAAGTTCCGACAGCTGACTCCACAGACGGATTTTATACTGAAGCAATATAGGGGGCGTAGCACCATCTGGAAAAACGAACTGAATCAGTTGCAGCATCTCCGCATTCTTATTTATGAGATGGCCTATTTCATGACCTATCACAAAACGCAATTCGTCATCGGTCATCAGCTGTACCAGAGAAGAGTT
>JAQVPY010000114.1 GCA_028701815.1 Bacteroidales bacterium
CGAGAATCGACACCTTGTCGCCGGTGGTTCTGTTTGTTCTGTATGTCATTTCTCCGGATTCACCCGTTCCAGATGAACCGGTTATAGCTGCAGTAGGGGAGTCACAGCCTGCAAGTCCGACCACAGCCGAAGTAGCGATGCCTGCTGCACCTAACGTCTTAAGAAAATCTCTTCTGTTTATCTCTTTATGTTTTTCGTCCATGGCTTCTTGATTAAATGGTTTTATGAACTTCGTGACCTTCTACATAAATAGCGCTGAAAGGACGCGCAGGGCACAGATTTTCGCATGCGCCGCAACCGATGCAACGTTCGGTGTCTATCGCCGGAATTTGTGGCGACGACGAATCGTTAGCATCAGACGGAACCATCGTGATAGCTCCGGTCGGACAGTGACGCGCGCAGTTGCCACAACTTAAACCGTCGGTAAGAGGTATGCAGTTTTTCTTTATCCATACGGCATGACCTATTTGAATCGAGGATTTTTCTTCTTTAGTTATCTCTGTTATGGCATTGGAGGGACAGACTTCGGAACATCTTGTGCATTCCGGTCGGCAGTAGCCGCGCTCGTATGACATCTCCGGCTGCATCAACGATTTGAAATCCGTTGAGGGACGCAATACATCGTTGGGACATGCCGAAACGCACAACTGACAGGCGGTGCAGCGAGTAGAAAAGTTGCGAAGACTGAGAGCTCCTGCAGGTTTTATTGGTGTCGCACGTTTTGGGATTTTTTTGTCTTCTATTACCGCCAAGCCTCCATCTACCTTCATCTGAGCCTGTAATGCCCGAGTGGCTAACAGCGCGCCGGTGATGGCGAGCATCTCGCGACGGGAAGGATCGGCAGGCTCGTTGCTTTTGCCACCGGTAATGTTGCCTTTGTCTGTGTCTGCTGCCTTTGTCGACGTGATGGGCTTGTAGCCGAAAGAAATCGCATTTTGTTTACATTTGTCAATACAGTCGAAACATGTTACGCAACGGGAATAGTCGATCTTATGATTTTTAGAGTCGATACACGAAGCTTTGCAGTTGCGCTCGCAGAGGCTGCAGCCGTTGCACTTATCTGCATTGATGTGTATCTTGTTGATGGATAGCTTGGATATCAAGCCGAGTATTGTGCCTACGGGACAAATGGTGTTGCAGTATGTTCTGCCGTTACGCCATGCAAGGATGAAAATGACTACAAGAGTAACTATGGAAATAATAAAGGTAGGGATGCTTTTTATTAATACGTCCCTGTGATAGAATGCGAAGTTTCCGAGTTTTTCGGAGAAGAAGGCAAACAGATTGTTTCCCCAAAGGTAGATGGGCGCGAAAAGGTTTGATGCGATCCTGCCGTATGCGCTGTAAGGAGCTATCAATATTGCTACGGAGTTAACTCCCGCAATCATCAAAATAACAAAGATGACGAGGACGGAATAACGCAGCCATGTTTTTGCAGGAGAATAACGAAAGCGGTTTTTATGCTTTTTTCGCTTGCCGCTCATCCATGAGATGATGTCCTGAAGGATGCCGAGTGGGCAGACTGTAGAGCAATAAATACGACCGGCTAAAAGTGGCAATATTATGAGGAGAAACAACACTATGGCGACATTCAATGCAAGAATGGACGGGATGAGTTGTATTTCAGCCATCCAACCGAACCATTTTTGCAGCGTACCTGTGAAATCGCAGAATAGAAGTGTTATAAGAATAAAGAAGATAATTGCGGTGGCTACGCGGAATTTTTTATACATATTGTCTTGGTGTTATAAATAAGAGCTATATGGTTGAATAAATTTTATAATTTTACGATACCATTACTGATACAATAGTTTACGAGTTCAACTGAGTTGTTTATGCCGAGTTTTTTAAAAATGTTGTTTTTGTGAGTATTTACGGTGCCCGTGGAAATATTTAAAGCCGCTGCTATTTCCTTGGCTTGTAATCCCTTTACACATAATTCTATGATTCCGAGTTCTCGTGGGGTAAAAGCACTGTCAGATATGTCGTTTTTTGCAACACGGATGCAGTGTATTATTCTTGCTATGTCGCGTCCGTAATATTCCCCGCCATCGGCTATTATTTCAAAGGCTTTTATTAGTTCTTCACTTTCGGCATTTTTGTCAATAAATCCATCAATACCTATTTGTACTAATTGAGATATAGTGGAAGACTTGTTTTCAGAAGACAGTACTAAAATATGTGTGCACGGGTGCTCTTTACGCATCCGGTCGGCAATTAGTACGCCTGACATATCGGGAAGGATAATGTCGAGAAGAAGAATGTCAATTTTTATATCATTGTCATGCAATAGCAAGAAAAACTCCTCTCCGGATGCTGCTTCTCCCACGATTTCAAAATTGTCGTGATTTGATAAAATATTTTTTATGCCTGTGCGAAATAGTTTATGGTCGTCGACTAAAAAAAGACGTATTGGTTTCATTCGTGTTCTGTTTTAATTGTAAAACTAATAGTGCTGCCATTGCCTTCCGAGCTCTCGATAAACACCTTTCCGCCGTTTTTTTCTATCATCTCTTTACAAATAATCATGCCTAACCCGTTTCCTGCTTCGCCACAGGTTCCAAGTGCGGATTTTTTGTCTGAAAGGTTAAATAGAGAATCAACAGTTTCTTGTGACATACCAATGCCGGTGTCAATGACGGAAATTTTGCAACTTCCGTTATACTCTTGTGCAGTTATATGTATTATTGAATCTTTATATGAATATTTCAATGCGTTACTTATGATGTTGCGTATTACAGTAACAACCATATTACGGTCGCCGTAAGCGGACGCCTTTTCCGGAATTTCAATTGAAATGGTTATTGATTTGTCTAAAGCCTGTATCTTTAGGACACTGACAGCTTCACGGACAGCATCAATAAGCGGAAAATTCACGGGATGGTATGGAATGTTGCCGACTTCTATCCGAGACCAGTCTAACAGGTTGTAAAGTAATTCTACTATTTGTTTCGAAGAATCCAAGATCAAAGATAATTGTTCTTGTCTGATGTTGTCAGGCAGATCAGGGAAGTTGTCCAAAAGTAATTGCAGATTCTTCTTCTGTGCGATGGCGGGATTCTTTAAATCGTGAGATATAATAGAAAAAAACTTGTTTTTAATCTGATTTATTTCAACCAATTCTTTGTTGCGACGCTTTTGAATTATTATGAGCCTGACAAGTAATGCTATGGATATACCAAACAGAACGAGTGTTAGAATTAAATATATCAGTATTCGTTTGTTAAATGCTAATTCCGTCTCCTGAAGCTGAATTTTGTGTTCTTTTTCTTGTGTGTCGTATTTAACCTGAAACTCGTTGATTTGTGAGAGCGATTCTTCCTGGAAGATGGAATCCGACAGAGCGAGAGCTTTTTCACCGTATAAACTCGCCGCGCGATAATTGCCGGCTTGGATATTAATATTAATAGACGCTTTATAAGCCGCAAGAAGAACTTGCCGATAACCGGCTTCTTGAGATAACTCAATACCCCTGTTAATAAAAGATAGAGCTTTGTCAAAATGCCCCTCATTCATTTCTACTTTGGCTAAATATATTAACGACAGAGAAATTATTTCTGCGTCTTTAATGTCGGTTGCAATCTTATTGGCTTGTTTTAAAGCCTCGGATGCTTCGTCAAATAAATTGAGCTCGTATTTACATGTGCCGATATTGTACAGACAGTTACAAATAGTGGCGCTGTCGTTTACTTGTTCCTGAATTTTAATACATTTATTATATAACTCAATGGCTTTAAAATAGTCTTTATTTATCTGATAAATGTTGGCAATATTATTTTGCGCTATTGAATAGCCCATCATATTCTCAATCTCTTCTGCCAGATTCATCGCTTTGATATAATTTTTTAAAGCCTCGTCATAGTTTTGCATGAAAAAATAGATTTGTCCCAATTGCATATAACATTGCGCCTTGATTTCTCTTGAATCTTCAAGAATATCCGACAATTCATAGCATTCGACAATGGTATTGATCGCTTTGTCATATTCGCCTAAATATGACAATATGATACTATATGAATGCAAAGATGTGATCAGGTGTTCGTCGTCTTTTTTATCTCTGCACAGTTGTACGGCTTCTTCGTATGCAACAGCGGCACTTTTCGCATCCATGTTTTTCTCGGCTTCTGCAGCCGTCTCTAATAGATTGTCCAAGGTTATTAGCTTCTTGTCTTTTCCGTTAAGAATGAGTGAGCTAAGGATCAGCAATATAATAGAGAAGTATCTTTTCATATAAAGAACTTAAAAAGTTTTTGCAAACATAGTGAAAACCGGTGAGAATTCAGTAAAAATCTATATGTTTTTTATGATGCTCTCTATATATAATTGTGGATTGATGGCTACGTAAAGATTAAATACTTTTGTAAAAAATTAATATATGAAAAAAATCGTTTTGCTTCTTTCAATACTCATTATGGTATGCAGTATTGATGCAAATGCTCAATTAGGAAACTTGGGCGGTAAAATTAAGTCAACTGTAAATGCTGCTAATACTTCAAGCAATTCAAAGACTTCGAGTACTTCAAAAGTATCGGGCGCATCTAATACATCTTCCGCTTCACAGTCCGCAGCGACTATCACTAACGGAAATTCATGGTACGTATGCCTTGCAACCGGCAGCGCAAGGGGTGAAGGCACAAAAGACTCTCCCGTGAAAGACATCCAGAAAGCCATCGACAAGGCTTCCAATGGTGACGTCATCTGCATCGCCGAGGGCAATTATTTAGGCAACCTCGATAGAGGATGGATAGAAATCAAGGGCAAGTATGTTAGTCTCGAAGGTGGCTGGAACGACAGCTTCACCGAGCGTAACCCATTGAAATACGTCACCCGAATCCAGCCCGGTATCGCACAACGTGGAACTATTGGAATGGGTGTGCTGATGATAGAAGCTACCGCCGACCGCGACCAAAGTATTATTATTGATGGGATTTTCTTTGATGAGGGTTTACTGCACGAATATGCCAAAGCCGACCCTACAGACGAGCGTTATGGCTGTCCCGAGGGATGCGAAACAGGTCGCATAATGCCTGTCGGCAATCCGCCTAACAAGACTATCCGTATCATCGGCGGTAAGGTTGCCGGCACACTCATCATTCGCAACTGCATGTTCTTGAATGCTTCCTTTTATGGCATTATCATGACCAATATGGGTGGTGAATGGGAGATCTACAACAACGTATTTGTCTCAAATCTCTACGCTTCATGTGAAATCAACGGAGGTCTTAATCAGGCTACCGGAGCTCATCAGTCGAAAGTTGATTTTCATCACAACACGGTCTTGTTTTCGTGGACTACCACAAAGGAAATGGAGAGCATGGGCTACGGCTATCGTTTCCGCAATGGCTGCGACCATGACGTGCATAACAACATCTTCGGATGCAACAACTTTGGTGCGTTGGACGGTGCTTGGGATGACTCTAATCTTCCGGCTGACAAACGCAAGATATGTTCAGCCTATGACAACAAATTTTTTATGAACAAAGGTGACATTGTTATTGCCGGCACCAGCGGCGGCAACTGGCTCTACGTGCCAGCCAAGCGTTTTGATGAAGTTGAGATGCTCACCAAATATGAAGACAATAGCGAGCTGCCTTCTACCAGCAAACTCAAAGATGTGATTGATCAACCCTATCTCAAAGGCTTTGCCTCTCTTAAGGTCATGACCAACGAAAGCTACGATGCCAACTCAGCCGCCAACCAATACAGGGAAGCACATGGACTGAACAAACAGGGCACCTCTACTACGCGCGTCTCAATGTATGGTAACCGCTACAACTTCGACAAGGCTATGCAGCTATTCGGAGCTGAGCCTAATTACGGAGCGCAATTGGATTTTTAATCTATTAATAGTAACAAGGGAGAGCCTTATGCTTCGAAATAGCAGAAGTTAGCTCTCCCTTTAATACATAATAATATGAAAAACTTTACAAAACTAATCCTGCTCGCTTTCTTTGGCTTGGGCATGGCTTTCACAGCAAAAGCACAAACATATTATGACCTCTGGGTGGCCGGTGTGCAGGTAACCGAAGACAATGCCACCGACATACTTGGCAACGGCACGGCTTCCTTTAATCCAAGTACCAATACCCTGAACCTGAATGGAATCAATATTACTCAAGGCTATAACGCAGGAGCTGGCTCCAATGACTATGCCGGCATACGCAGCAATATGCAAATATCCACTTTGAACATTAATCTTCAAGGAGAAAACCATATTTCTGTATATAATGCTGGTGCCGATTTCGCCGAAGCATTTGACATTTACAGCGCCGACATAGTCTTCTCCGGATCAGGCAGCGCCTTTATCGCTGCAAGAGACTATGGTGTATACGCCACGAAGTCTGTGACTATCAATGGTGGCTCATATAGTATTTATGGCGATATGAAACGAAGCATTTATGCTATAGACAACATCAACCTGAATGGAGGCTACATCGCCTGCTATAGCAGTTCTGGTGCCGCCATGGAGGCCTATAATGGCAGCATTACCATTAATCCATCCCTTACAATCTATGAAGGAGATGCCGTCCCGGGTGCTCAGGTAAGCCAGCTCTCAGGCAATCCTACCATGAAGTACGTGAATATAGCAAATACTACAGGCATTGATGAAGATGCCGCTTCAAACACATTAGTATATCCTAATCCGGTAAGCCATCTCATGACCGTTAAGACCGATGCCATTGGCGGCACCGCCAAGCTCTTCGACATCACCGGACGCTGCCTCTACAGCTATGTAGTGACCGAGGAGACTGACGTGATAGACATGAGCGCATACAACACAGGATTGTATTTTCTGCAAGTAAATAAAAGAATCATAAAGATTATAAAAAAATAATTACTGATAGAATCAAAGTTAATCAAAATGAAAAAACAAATTACAAAAATCTTATTGCTCGCCTTCCTTTGCTTGAGCATGGCTTTCACAGCGAAAGCACAATCAACAATCTTCTACGAAGATTTCGAAAGCACAAGTGTCGGACAAATCCCGACAGGCTGGACGCAGGAAATTTATTCAGGTACACTCTTATGGGAGGTCGTTGACGAGGGTTATCCTAATTTCAACAGCGTATGTTTCAATACATCCGGAACTTACACCAATAGCGATACCGAACTCATAACTCCGGTTATAGATTTTACGGGCTACAGAAACGCTAC
>JAQVPY010000003.1 GCA_028701815.1 Bacteroidales bacterium
AATTGTTTACGACTGCAAAGATAGACCATGACCTTAGGTACGAGTCAAGAGGTTTTTGAAAAAAATTAATACAACATTCCAAATATCCAAAGAGGAATTTTGTTTTTATGTCCAATTTCAATGTCATCAGCAACAATAAAACTGTTTGGAACAACTTTTATTTGGTCAAATGTTTTGTTTTTACCACCGACTTCAAATGTATACTGTTTCGCGACAAAATCACCTTGAGGGGCTAACACAACATCTGTAACAACATTCAACTGATTAACAAAAAACGTCTCTCGTACGCTACCGATATTTACATTCTCACTAAAAAGGTATGACAAATTCGTGTTATTTAATAATATTTTGTCAGGTTTGGTTAAATCACCAATAGTTTTGTTTTTATATGAGACCAGATTGAGCAGCTTTGCATTTGCTAATAAGGATAAGTACTTAAGAGTGTTTTTTCTGCTTGTGTCTATTGTTTCACTTAACTTCAGAATATTAGGTGTATACGGCACTAATGTTGAAAGAATTGTCAATAATTTTTTCAATTTATAACGAGATTCAAATTCAATATTTTCAACAGCTGGAATGTCAACATCTATTACATTATTTATCGCTTCCTGCAATTTACTTTCATATTTTTTCAAGCCTTCTTTGTAAAACAAATAATAACCATTCTTTAAATATTTTTTAAACAAAGGCATTATCTTAATATCTGCAGTAATTTGAAAAGCGATATTTTGATGATTTTCAACTATGTCATTTAATGATAACACAGGATAATCTCTAATGCCTTCAAATTTCAAAAATTCTCTAAAAGATAAACCATTCAAATTTTCATAAACAACTCTACGCGACAAATCAGCTGTTGATTTGTAAATTTGTAAAAGCGAAGAACCGGTAAATACTATTTTTAACTTAGGAAAACTGTCATAAATATTTTTTATTTCGATTGCCCAATTCGGATAACGGTGAATTTCGTCTAAAAACAGATGCGTTCCGCCATTCATATAAAATTCATCTGCCAATTCAAAAATAGTATGATTAGTAAACCATGTGTTGTCCAAACTTGCATAAAGAGCTTCGTCTTTATTTGAGAAAGAAGATTTGATATGTTGCAACAGCATTGTAGTTTTCCCTGTACCTCTTGCTCCGATGATGGCTATACACCGCTCATTCCAATCTATTGTTGAATGTAAATAACGAAATATTTTTGCATCGGTTTCTTGTAGTAATCGCAGATAAATTTTAATTAAGCTGTCCATAAAAGAATATTTTTTGCAAAGATATAAAATGTTTCTTTCAAATAGCAGTTTTGACTAAAAAATGTTTCTTAAAAGAAACATTTTTTAGTATTATCGTCCGAACATATTTATCAATCCGTGTAACAAGATTACAGAGAGTCAACATATCCGAAGTGCCATAACGCAAACAACATGGTTGTTACTATATACGTTATCCATGATTTATTAAATACACTGTCAAGTTTATTCCATATATATTCTTTAAATATCAATTCCTCAAATACCGGAACTATTATACTACTGTAAACAAGCAATATAATGGAATCATTTCCTTTATAAGAAAATAAAATAGATAAAACATCGTCTCATTATCTTGCAATATTTTACTCAATGCTGGATAATTCGATTGATTCATCTCACGCAGATATAGTCGTTGGGTTTTTATGACCAAGCTCATAACGACTATTTCACCGTTACTCTAAACTTGCATTTTTCGGCACCCGAAAGCACTGTTTCTATCGTTTCTACTTCGATGGTTTTGTCCGGCAAAAGATATTGCAGTACGAATATAATACTTTGTCGTGAACATTCGCAATGTACGGCTGATTTTACAAATCCTGCTTCGACTAACGGGCAGAAGCATTTCGGATAGCCCATCTCGTAAATCCGTCCGGGTTCAATGATGTCGGCATAGAAATATTCGGTGCGACCATATTTTTTGTATTGCGCATCTAAGCTGCAGCCACATTCTTCGAACTGGCGACGCATTTCTTGTAACACAAAACCTTTTGCGCAATTTTCAGCACATTGACGGAAGACTTTTACCCGCTCTGCCTGCGGCAACTCTGCGATGCCGTCTTCCATAGTTCTAAAAAATTCTTTTTCGTTCATAATGTTAAAACTTAACAAATAAGAGCAAAATTACAAAAAACGTTGAAAAAAACGCTCTATAAGCATAATTTCATGTACTTTTGCCGTCGCGTTTTCGATCGCATAGTAATAAAATACAAACCTTAGGAAAACACATTGTTTAATAGTAATATTTAATCAACAAATTAATTATGAAAAAGTTATTATTTTTCTTTCTGGCAATAATGCCGTTAATGTTTACAAATTGTAATAACAATACCGGAACCTACATGTTCCATTTTGCCACGGCCTTTCATTGCACCGGCTCCGTCTCTTCCGAAGAAGCAATACAAGAAATTCAGAGCAATTTCAACTTCTCCAAGACTTTTGAATATACCATGACTCGTGACGAGGCCATCGCTGCAGCGCAAACCGAATTTGACAATGCAATTTCCAAAATAACAAAAGATTACACCGATTATTTTACAGGAAGTAATTATGTAACCATTTCTATGGAAATGTTTTATCCAGATGATTATGTTGTAGATTCAAAAACGTGGGGAAATATAGAATAATTCTGTAATTCAGACAGTTGGTCAAAGATAGATAATCGCTATCTCGCGCAGCGCACCTTTAACCGCTTCATACTTTTTTGCATAAAGGCAAAACTTACAAAAAGGCAAAGTACTTCAGCAAGAGGCATACTCAGCCATATCCCGATACTACCTATAAGCGGAGGCAATATTAATAAGAGGGCGACAGTAAAAACCGCCGATCTGCATAAAGCAATAACAGCTGATTCGACCGGTCTTTCCACTGCAGTATGAAAAGTTCCGGCTATGATGTTATAAAAAGAAAACAGATAATGTATTGTAACATAAGTGGTGGCGACGAAGGCTAATTGAAACAGGTCTTCATTACTTCCTGTAAAAATTCTGATTATATGCCCTTTGGTAAATAATACTATTAAATATACTCCGATGCCTATACTCGCGCCAAAGGCCATAGCCACATTAAGTAATTTCTTAATATTATTCAAGTTCTTGGCCCCTAAATTATACGAAACTAAAGGATATAAGGCTTGTGACAATCCGAAGAGGGACATGGTTACAATCATGTTTATATAGAACACGATTGTCAGCGCAGCCACTCCCATCGCGCCTATATATTTCATCAGTATTATATTAAAAGCATACATTGAAACCGAAGCAGATACAGATGTAATCATTTCGGAACTTCCGTTAAAATAGATGTTTTTAATATCATTCCATGTCCCTTTTATTTTTCCCATTTTAACAAAAGGGAAAAGAGTTATTGCCGCTGTACTGTTGGCGATACAGGTAGCAATTGCAGCGCCCCTCATCCCCCAGCCGAATTTCATAATAAACAGATAATCCAGCAGCACATTAACGCTCAGGCATATACAGCCGCTGATAAGCACAAAGTTCGGTCTTCCGTTTAATCTTGTAAAAGCTTCCGTAAAATTAGGAATACAAAAAAAGACAGAAGCTATTAAAATAGTCCTCAGGTAAGGTGTTATATACGGCATCAGCTCGTCGTTTGCGCCTAACAACCGGCACACAGCATTGAAGTCAACAAGAAACGCAAGGGAAATAACTGTTAACGTAACGATAAGCAGCACAAAAGTCATGGTTGTATATCCGCGTGCGTCATCATTTCTATTTTCTCCTTTAGCGATTCCCGTCAGCACAATCCCGCCCGCCACAATCATCAAGCATATACTTAAGATAAAGTTGATCAACGGCATAGCTAAATTCACTGCAGCAAGCCCCAACGGTCCGACACCTTTGCTAAGGAATATCCCGTCAATCATAATCTGCATGGATACGATTAACATTCCGAGTATGCTGGGTATCGAAAATTTAAAAAACTGACGGGTAATATTATTATGACTTAATGCTATTGATGCCATCTCAAAAATTCACCTTTGAAAATGAGGTGCAAAGGTAGTGATAATATTTGTAAGCGATTGTGTTCGTATCGCATGCTTTTTATTGTAATTTACTCTTATCCATATAAAAGAGTATAATAAGGCTTGGAGCTAAAATATAGGCTTTTCAACTAAAAAAGGTCGTCTAATAATACAGACGACCTTGAAATATTATGAAATGTGAAAATACTATTTTATAACAACTTTCTTACAAGCAACCTTCATCATAAGCTTTTTCGCCCATAATAGAGCTGTCTATACCTTCGATCTCCTCTTTTTCGCTAACTCTTACAGGTGTAATTTTATTGATAAGCCAAAGAATAAGATATGTGAAAATGAAGCCATAAGCGGCAGCTAAAATGGCTGTAATCAGTTCTTTTGTAAAGAAAATACTCGATCCGGTGATTAATCCGTTAGCGCCATTTGCATTCACTGAGGTAGTAGCGAAAACGCCCAAAAGTATCGTCCCAACAAAACCGCCAACTCCATGAACGCCCCAAACGTCTAACGCATCATCCCATTTACGGACGTTTTTCCATTCAACAGCTAAATAGCAGCACAAACTGGCGATAACACCTATAATAGGAGAAGCCCAGACCGGCACAAAACCTGCACAAGGTGTAATTGTTGCCAAACCAGCTATAGACCCTGTGAGTACTCCGACAAATTTAGGTTTTCTGTTTCTTATCCATTCTATTACCAGCCACGTCACCAAAGCAAAAGACGCAGCAATATCCGTATTTAGGAAAGCCATTGTTGTAACAGAGTCGACACATAATTCGCTCCCCGCATTGAAGCCATACCATCCGAACCAGAGAAGTCCACTTCCTATAGCCACCAAAGGTATACTGTTAGGTGTTGAGTTTTTATCAACACGAGCGCCAACATAAAACACGGAAGCCAGGGCTGCAAAACCTGCTAAGATGTGAACCACAATACCTCCGGCGAAGTCAAGAACACCCCACTCGGCTAAAAGACCTCCGCCCCATATCATGTGGCAGAAAGGATAATATACCAAAAATTGCCATAGAGTCAAAAAAATAAAATACGCCTTAAACGATATTCTATTGACAAATGCTCCGGTAATCAATGCAGGGGTAATAATTGCAAACATCATCTGAAAAGAGATGAATACCAATTCGGGAATTTGACCGTTCCCTGCTAATGCTGTCGTTGAAGAGATACCTGACAAAAATGCCTTATCCAAATTTCCGAAAATACCCAAGAAATCCGTCCCGGAAGCCATGGTGCCACTAAAGCATAAGGAATATCCGCAAACGAACCACAAAATGGTACTCCAACCCAAAGAGACAAAACTTTGAATCATAATGCCTAAAATGTTTCGCTTAGTAGCTAAGCCACCATAAAAAAAGGCCAAAGCGGGGGTCATCAACATGACCAGACTCGTCGACAGAAGCATAAATGCTGTTGAACCGGTATCAAACATAACAATAACTTTTAGTTATTAATTTTGTGCAAAATTACAAGACATCATCTTTGCAACTGTCCGAATTTTGCAAAAAGATGTCTTATGGAAGAATCTTTACTGTCCAAATTTATTTTTTTTGCTGATTTTTTATATTTTTGTCTCCCAAAAATATTGATAATGAAGAGCATCGTTTTATTCCTTATGCGAACAATGACTATTTTACTGCTGATACTTACAACTAACTCATTATTTGCACAGGGCAAATCAATTAAACGCATTGAAACTCAAGAACAGGAAGCCTACCGACTTTATCAGCAACGAGAATACAAAGAAGCTTGCGATATTTACATTCAGACGACTCAAGAACGTACTAACATTCAGACTTCAAAAATACATTTAGAGTTATTCATCTTTTTTCTGATTATTATAATAGGCTTCTTTTTGTATTTATATCTTGAGAAACAACG
This sequence comes from Bacteroidales bacterium, assembly GCA_028701815.1. GTDB lineage: Bacteria > Bacteroidota > Bacteroidia > Bacteroidales > BM520 > RGIG7150. The sequence continues at coordinate 5,929 of JAQVPY010000003.1, forward strand.
AGCATTTAAAAAATTAGTTAGTAAAAACATGCAATGCGCAGAGCGTACTATCACTTTGACCGGAACTCCTGCATTTAACGCTATTACCGGCACTGACCCGAAAGATGAAAATCTTTTACGACAACTGCAGGAGCTCTTTGAACAGCAAAGAATTTTTGTAAATAAAGAGATAACCCTTATTGATTTATCGAAGCAATTAGGCACAAATAAAACCACTTTGTCGCGAGTCATTAATACATATTTGCATAAAAGTCTACCCACCATTCTCAATGAATACAGGATAAATGAGGCGATAAAACTGCTAACAGATAAAAAGAATAATCGTTATAAAATGGAGGTGATCAGCGAGATGAGCGGTTATCATAATCGTCAGGCCTTTCACGCCGCTTTTAAAAAAGAAACCGGACTTACGCCTAACGATTTCAGAAAGTTGTCGCAAGAGAAAAACCTTAATGAAGAAATTTAAGTTTTTCAATTACATCTACCGCTGTCCCAACTCCACCCAACGCCATCAAAGACCGTCCAGCATTACATGCGTTTTCTGAGAAAGTCCTGTCCTCACAAAAATACTTTATAATCTCCCGCAGAATTACAGCACTGAAATCGCGCTCGGTAAGCACAACTCCCGCCTTTAATCTCTCGACGGAAGCAGCGTTGTACTTACGTTCGAAAACTCTCCCCGGACAAATAATCTGCGGCACTCCATTCAAAAGTCCGTCCATCACACTGTTTTGTCCCCCATGGTTGATAAAGGCGACTGTCTCCGGAAACAGTTTCCGGAAATCAAACCGATGTGCAACATGAATGTTGCCAATAATCTCCTCCTTTAATTGTTGCGAAGCAAGATAAATCTCATAGTGCGTGCCCGAGAAGGCTTTTGTCAGTTTGCGCAACTGCCTGCGAGCCGTTATGGTGCCGTTGCCCATATAAACAACGATTTTATTTTTGTCGCCGAAAGTATTTTTAAGACGGTCTTGCCCGTCTTTAGCTTTTACGGGTTCATGTTCGCCAATCGTAGCGGTTATGCCTTTTTCAGCATTATCCGCACAATTATATCTTTCTGCCACCACGGATGACACAAACGGTCCTGTAAACACGACATTTTCACCTTTTATCGGTTCCAAGTCATAAGAACTCGGCACTATTTTCAAATCCGCCCAATCAAAAATCTCCAAAGAAGAGGTAACATCCGGCAAATTATTGGCTTTTAAATATTTTCGTACATAACGGGAATATTGGGGACTACTTGCATAAGATGTCTGCACGGGATAGCTAAACCCCGTAATGACAGGCTTGTTTTCGAGTCTTGCAGCAACGATGGCAGCAATTCTGAACTCCGCATAGACCACATCGGGATTAAAATGCCTGATAGCTTCTCTAACAGCTTCAACATCTTTTGGGAAATGTCGCTTACTAACGGCACCTACCAAGTTTAGGGCTTCTTCATAGCTATGAACGGTCTTCCTTTGCTGTATTCCAAGTTTCTGCGCATATCGGAACATCCGTTTTCCCAAACACATCGGCAGTCCTAACGGAGAAGGCACCGGCGCATAAAAATTCGACACGCCGTCAATTGGTTTATAGTTAACATCTTCGGCAGCACAAAAAGCAACTTCATAACCTCGTTTCAAACATTCAAGGGCAAGTTTCGCGGCTCTCGAAAAGGGACCGCTTGTCTCGGCAACAGCTGCCATCGGTGCAATTAGTATTTTCATGGTCAGAATTTATATTATCCATTCCAAATAATTCGATTATTTTCCGGCAACTGACAACTTACTAAGTATGCGGGCTCCGGATGTCTTCAAGAGCAAAAATATAAAACAAATTCAATAAGGCAAAATTTATCTGTGATTTTTCCAATTAAGCAGAAGCACCATATTGCGACAAGGCTTCTATATCTTTCCGGACTATCTAAATAATTTGGATTGTTTTTCCCCTGAGTAATCAAATTTATAAGCCTTCATACCACACGGGCTTTATACGGCATCATTCCGGAAACGATGGGAAAGCTCTGTTAGTCCCGATCTACCTATATCTGTTTTACAACGACGAGCAAGATTTGTAAGAACTTCGAGAATAGATTCTTTATCGTAACAAGCGCCACCACACAGTCTCTCTTCTGCTGTATTCAAAAAAGCCCAAACGTTGTAAAATTCGTTGTGAGGCGTAACCGTCCAAATCAGTCTCTGCAATGACACTCTTTACGCCAGGCTGCGACAATGCCCACTGACACATAGCCTCCGCCGCTTCAGTCATATACCCCTGATGTTCGAATTCTTTGCCGATTCCGTAACCGAGTTCCACTTCTCCGACATGGTTCGGTACATCTTTGAAATCCGCAGAGCCAATGACTATCCTGTCGCTTTTACGAATGATGAGCCAGAAAGTATGCCAAAGATAGTTGTCGGGGTCATTTTCGGTGATAGCAAGTTGCTCCTTCACGATTTCATAGAAAAACCCTTGCATTGGCTCGGCTTTATAGGTGGAATTGAGTGTATTTTCGACACTTCCCAAGTCTAGCAGAAAGCGCCGAAGTAAATCGGGTTTTAAGGGGACAATTTCCAATCGGGATGTCGTCAAATTATCATTCATGAATTTTATTATTTAACTATATTTCCAACACCTAAATAGAACAATGATTAACCTCCATTTACAGCAGAATGTCTTCAAACATCCCTTTATACACTTTTGCCTTGTCTTCCAACCTCATCGGATAGGCTCTTGATGACGACGGCATCCGGTAAAACCTCAGTTCTCTCGGAAAGTGTAGTTCCACAAAAGTCCCCGGCTTTGGAATATCGCAATGGAAAGTCTCCGAGAGAGTAGCAGAAGCCTTCTCGCCTGTAGTCACAATAGCATAACAATCAGGTATTTGTTCGAGCAAAGCATTAATATCTGTTTGTTCCACTATTTCAAGAAATTTATCCGAAGCATTATTTTTCTGCCGTATCACAGCCGAAGCGGTATCAAAAATGGCGATGCCGTAATCATTGCAAAACTTGATAATAGCATCTCCATCGAATTTTTTTTCATAAAGAATACAAAACTTATCTTTATCATTAAAAAAGATCAGTCCCATAATCCGCCACATGTCATTAATATAATTAGGATAGAAAAAGTTGATACACCATCTCTGTTTCGGTGGCGGGAAGCTGCCAAGCATCAAGATTTTTGCATTGTGTGGTAAAAACGGGGTAAGGGGGTGGGGTTCTATCATTTCGCATTATATCTTCTCCGTAGCAAAATCCTCACCTATACAAAAAGTTCCTTCGTGAGGCGTAAATTTCAGCAATGTGTATTCAGGATCATCCACTCCTTGCGGAAAATGGTTAAACAGCCAGTCCTGCCACATTGCAGCTTTTTCGGCGCGGTCTTCCACAAGTTGTACTGTGCCGATAAGAGTAACGCTGCCGCCGATTTTGAAACAGCTGATACTTGCTCTCGGATTTTGCATAAATTGTCTTACTTTATTGCCACTCGTGCCGGTAGCGACATACACTGTCCAGTCGCGATTGGCCAATTTAGCCACAGCGCATGCCCGCGGGTAACCGTCTTCGGTGATGGAAACGATGGTAATAAACTGGCTGCAATTAAGTAAGTCGAGAGCTTTATGTTGAATGTTTGTCATAATATTAAATTTTATTTCTCTATAAACGCCTCCACCATCTCATTAAACATCTCCGGCTGTTCCATCATGATAAAATGTCCGATGGTGTCTAATTCGCGGTACTCCATATCGGAGTATAAGCCACTCATTATCTGCTCATATTCAGGCGGTATCTCAGAATTTTTGGAAGCAATGACTAATGTCGGAATGTTAATTTTACCGTTTATCCAATATTTCTCGTCGATGAGGTTTTTCATAGTGCTGTAAGCGATGTATTTTGGCGTTTCTGGCATCGTTGAAATAGCATAATCTTTCACATACTGAGGTGTTTGCGCAGTACATAGCGATTCCACAAATCCTTCGATTACAGGTTGCAGCGTATCGGTATTAAACGTTTCTGAAAAAGCATTATAAGCCGCCATCATCATCGAGTCGGCAGGATAGAAACAGTAAACGCCGTCCACATCCACAAATTTTGACACCATTTCGGGATATATAAATGCCACCTGTCTGCACACCGGTGTCCCGAGGCTGTGACCGATAAATATACATGGTGGGCGTGACATTTTTTTATTGGCCGGTGTCTGCTGTAACGACACCGTCTCAACATCACGTTCTGCATACTCCATTTCAACATCTATCACCGTCTTCACTGCGTCAGCGAAAAGATCAAGGGTATATTCCGTATGAGGTTTGTCGCTATTGCCGTAGCCGGGCAGATCGATAAACAGCAGTTTGGCCTTATCTTTAAAATATGTAAATTGTTCTTGCCAGCAGTTCATGTTGCAGCCGAAACCGTGAACGAAAACAAGGCATTCATCTCCTTTGCCATACGTTTTATAATGGATCATTATGCTGTCCATTGCAACATATTTAGAAGGAACTTCCTCTAATGTTTCAGGGCCTGAACAGGAAAGAAGAATAACTGCGACGAAAATGCCTAAAAAACATTTAATGTTGTTCATGGTGGGATTAATTAATATTTCAATTGATTATTTCATATTAATTATCTCCATAAACTCTTCGCCGGTGATTGTTTCTTTCTTAATCAGATACTCAGCAGCAGCATCCATCTCTTTTTTATGCTCGGAAATGATTTTCTTTGCCTTCTCATGAGCGTCACGAATGATTTGCATAACTTCATTATCAACTTCAGCAGCCGTGCCGGAAGAGCAGGTTGCAGAAGTATCATCGCCGAGATAACGATTATTGACAGTTTCGAGTTGCATCATGTCATATTTATCGCTCATTCCGTATTGGGTAATCATAGCTCTTGCAAGGCGTGTCGCCTGTTCGATGTCGTTAGACGCACCGGTAGTTTCCACATTACACATTATCTCCTCAGCAGAACGTCCGCCGGTAAGGGTAGCTATTCTGTTGAGCATTTCCTGTTTACTCATAAGATATTTCTCGCCTGAATCAACTTGCATGGTATATCCTAATGCGCCGGAAGTCCTCGGGATAATTGTAATTTTCTGGACCGGTGCGGAGTGGGTCTGCATCGCAGCGACCATAGCGTGGCCTATTTCGTGATAGGAGATGATCTTTCTCTCTTCAGGTGAAATAACGGAACCTTTTTTCTGTCCTCCGGCCATCACTGTTTCTATACTTTCTTCGATATCGGAAGTAGAGACCACATCTTTATTCAAACGAACGGCACGCAGGGCGGCTTCATTAACAAAGTTAGCTATGTCGGCGCCGGAACTTCCTACTGTAAGACGACCAACGAGGTCAAGGTTGATATCCTCATGTTGGACATTTTTCAGGTGAACTTGGAATATGGCCTTACGCCCTTCAAGGTCAGGAAGTTCCATCTGAATTCTTCTATCAAAACGACCAGGACGCAAGAGAGCTTTGTCAAGACTGTCAGGCTGATTAGTAGCGCCGAGGATCACAACGCCCTTGCTGCCATCAAAACCGTCCATTTCTGTAAGCAACTGATTTAATGTTTGTTCGCGTTCATCATTACCCCCATAGAGATTATCACGTCTTTTTCCGATAGCATCAATTTCATCAATAAAGATAATACATGGTGCTTTTTCGTTTGCCTGTTTAAAGAGATCGCGTACCTTAGCAGCGCCCATACCGACGAACATCTGGACAAATTCGGAACCGCTTATTGCAAAAAAAGGCACTTTTGCCTCACCTGCCACGGCACGTGCGATCAGGGTTTTCCCGGTACCCGGAGGACCGACCAATAAAGCGCCCTTGGGCAAAGTAGCGCCTATACGAGTATATTTCTTCGGGTTATGAAGAAAATCCACAAGTTCCATGAGTTCATCCTTGGCTTCATCTTGCCCGGCCACGTCAGCGAAGGTAGTATCAATCTGCGAATCGGCGTATATCTTAGCATCGCTCTTGCCAAATGAAAGAAAGTTCCCTTTATCGCCACCGCCGCCCATCATCTTCTTCTGAGCATACATCCATATTAAGTAAAAGAATACTCCGGGTAATATCCACCAAAGGAAGAAATTAAGAACAGGGGAATTTTGCTTAGGGATGGTTTTATCAAAAGCTATTTTACCACTTTCATTAGGGCTGTCGGCTTTAGTCAGATTTTCAACAAGAAGCGGGTCATTCATATCACCGGTCTGATAAAACACCGTATCGTTATCCTTCAAAGCGGTAAAATAGACATAATCATCCTTCAGTTCTACCTGCAGGACCTTGCCTTCATTGACACATTGCATAAAAGTGCCATAGTCAGTCTTAATAATCTTATGTTGATTTATGAAAGGAAATAACAGTCCGTTTAACAAGATGAGGACAATAATAATCCAAAAGAACCCCAACATCAAATTGCTATTGTTTAGCTTTTTAGGGGCGTCATTTTTATCGTTTTTATTCATATAATTTTTATTTTAGTTCAAAAATATCCTTCTCGAAATCCTTAACAAAATATCTTTTATTTGTTTTTCCTTTTTCAATTATGATATGACCTTCTTTTTCCAATTTTTTCTTTTGCAGATCGAATGCTTCAGGGTATTTCGGGTTGAGTTCGCCTCCGGATTTGAGAGTTCTCCAGAAGGGAGTCTCGTCGGTTTCTCTCTGATAGCTTGCCCACGCAGCAATCTGAACGAAAATACCGCATGTCAGGGGACAGCATAAATCAACTTTATAGTCAGCTGCAATTTTTTTTCTTAACTCATTAGTAGTTATCAGTTTCCCTTCAGGAACAGTCTTCATATACTTGTCATAGTCAAGAGGAGGAGCAATTACTAATGTCTTGCCGCCCCATTTCTGTATTCCTTTTTCATCTTTAATTTCCGTGATTTTAGGCATATCCTTGCTGTTCTTCAGCATTGCATTAAAATCCCTTTTGTCTTCGGTTGCCATAATTATATTTATGATTTTGATTTTCGATTTTCGTATTTATGATATTTCTTTTATTTCTTTTCATTATTATTTTCACTTAGTGTTTTATTCTGGATTGCTTCGCCTTCGGCTCGCAATGACGGAGTGGTCATTGTCCATTATCCATTACATTTAAAGTAGTATCTTCCTTTTTTCGGGGTGATTTTACCGTATTCTATAGCGCGTTGAGGGCAGCGATTGATGCAGGCGAGACATTGAACGCATTTCTCGCTCCAGGCGGGACTACCGTCCTTAATAGTGATGTTATTCATAGGACAGAGTTTTGCACACAGTCCGCAATGATTGCATGCTTCCGTAGCATAAAACTTTGTCTTATAAGTATATTTAATAAAAGAAGGATAGATCAGTCTCGACTTTATCCACGGCAGCGACCCTTTACTATAAAGCGTTTTGTCCTGTCTATTTTCGAGTATTGCCTTTACAATCAGATCCACCCGCGCCTCAGCATGGGCTATTTTGTCATCTGCCACCTCATCTCTGTCGACATCAAATCCGGGGATTACGATGTAGCAATTAGGCATTTGGACAGTATGGCACGATGCTAAATGCAAATTGTTTTCCTCCAATTTCTTCTTAAGCATCTTATCCATCAGTCCCGCATTATCACCGCAAGTTGCAACCGCATAGACTTCTTTCTCCGTGGCACCCGTCAGTTTCAGCCGTTCAATAAAAAGCCGTATCGGTGTCGGCAGTCCCCACGAATAAACAGGGAAGACCAGCACAATGCGTTCACCTTCTTTGACGTCAAAATCATACGAAGGAATTTCACTTTTCAGTAGTTCATTAATAGAGACTAAGCGTTCATCAAGTTTTTGGCTCAACAGTTCTGCTATCCACTTCGAATTTCCCGTACCTGTAAAATAAAATATCATCTTTTTATCAGATTATTTTTTCTCTTTCTAATCTTGCAAATTTAAATAAAGATTTTTAATCTTCATCTACAACTTCATATTTCTTGCAAACAATTGTCACAATTGAGACATAGCCTTTCCCTTGCTCTGTGAGTACATTACGTAAAGTCCGAGCGCATTTTTTCGATATGGTATCAGCTTCTCCCGACCTAATTAACCCATTAATCCACGCAGTATCTTTACATGGCGTTTCATCCAGATGGCATAGGACAGCTTTCTCGGCCTCTTTTTCATTGATATATTGCGGTGTTAAACGTGTTTCTTGAACTATTCCGGAAACTTTAATTCTCTTTTTATTAATAGAAGGGTCAAATCTCGCTGTGTCGGCGGGGACAATAACCATTACCCTGCCATTGTCGCTCTTCAGCTTCATCTTCATCCCATCGACACCGCATACATGGGAGATATATCCTTCTGTTTGGACTTCCTTTCCGACAAAATCATCTACATTGACAACGAGGCTGTCTGCGGACACAAAGGCCACTTCTTCGACCGTAGAGGTACGGGTATTACAATTTGTCATTAATATTCCGCAAAATATTGCCGGAATAAGACTTATAATCCATTTTTTTACCATAATAACTATTTTTTTAATATTAAAAACATAAAGACAACCCGGAGCCATAAGTAGTAAGACCAAAATTTATTTAAAAAGCCGTTGCGTTACTCAAGTCCGAATTAATAATTTTAATAGATTTTTTCCTCCAAATTGCCGGAACTTTCCTACAGTTATCCTAATGCGACATCTAAAATCATCATAAGTACAAAACCGAACATTAAGCCCCAGATGCCAATATGCGAGTCATCGTCGAATTTAATATCGGGGATAAGGTCTTCGGCAACTACAAAGATCATGGCGCCTGCTGAAAAAGCGAGCAGCCACGGCTGCAGGACTTCTATATATGAAGCGAGGAAGAAACCCAGGACAGCGCATACAGGTTCGACTGCGCCGCTACCCATTCCAAAGAGAAACGCCTTCCGGGAATTTCCGACGGCCTGTTTCATTGGGAGAGATACGGCGGCTCCTTCAGGGAAGTTCTGTATGCCTATACCAAGAGCGAGCCCAAGAGCGGAAATTAAGGCGGCATCTGTTCCGAGGGAAGCGGCGGCACCAAAGGCGAAGCCTACAGAAAGTCCCTCAGGAATATTGTGTATGGTGATGGCTAAAAATAATTTCGTTGACTTTTTCAAGGAGCTGTGCATTCCTTCCTCATGTTGTGTCCCTTGATGAAAGTGCGGCACAATTTTATCGATAAGAACTAAAAACAAGCCACCAAGCAGAAAGCCTATTGCTGCCGGCACAAAACTCCATTTCCCCCATCCGGCGGACTGTTCCATGGCCGGGATAAGCAGCGACCATATTGAAGCCGCAATCATAATTCCGGAAGCAAAGCCAAGAAATATGGAATTTGTTTTTTGCGAAATGTTTTTAAAAAAGAACACAAGAGATGCGCCCAATGTCGTCATCAAAAAGATGAAACATATACCTAAAACCGTCATCGTCGTATGCGACATAAAACCTCCTTAAAAAAATAAAACACGAAGCCTCGCCATAGCAAAGCAACTTAAAACTTCAGCAAAGTTACATGAATTTTTCTAATTTTCAGGAGATACGCTAATTTATTCCAGGTCGAGCCTATCCGACTGTTTAGGAGGCAACGCCTGCAAATTACGGGTGCATAATACCTGAATAAGATATATTACGGCGACTATTGCAGCCAGCATATAAGGGGCAGTCAAAGCATCATTAAATATTACCGTTCCGAAAAATGAAATATATATCGGCGACAGGAACTGACCGAGGTAAAGGCTTGCAGAGATAAGCGGCATAACAGTTGTTGCGGCAGTTTTTCCACCTTTTATGGAGGCTATGGTGTTAAGATACGGTATCCCTACCCCGTTAGCTATTCCAATAAGAAATGAGCCGATAAGCAAAGAGATAACAGAGTCTGAAAAGGCAAGTACCGAATACGCAACAATAAAGCATACGGGCGCAAAATATTTTAGACTTTTTCGGCACGTATTAATAAGTTGACTGAAGAACATTCCGACGAAGAAAGCAACGACATCAAGGGCGACCATGATGATGGTGATAGCATTACTTGATAGGGTGGTTTGTCGACTGGTGATGATAGCAAAATTACTTGGGTATACGAAGAACAAACTCATACACAGGAACATGCCGATGATGGAAGGATGAAATTTCTTCACGCGCGCGCGCACGCGAAGACTTGGAAGGTGTTGTTGTTCCTGACGATCCGAGCGATTTTCACCCAAAGGCTGTCCATCATCAGGAGCCGTTATCTGTTCATTCGGGAGGAACGCCACTATCAGCACAACAGCAATCAGTCCGAGCACATAAACGAGGAAAGCATAATTCCACGAAATAGTCGCCAGAACACCTGCCAGGAGGGTTGCTATCACCCCGCCCATCTGGTTCATTGCAGCAGCAAGTCCCATAAGAGTACCCTGTTTCTCGGGCGGGAAATAAAAGGATAGTAAGCCTGTAGAAAGCGGCATTATCATCCCGACACTAACGCCTAACAGGGCTCTAAAAATCAATACAACAGCCATATTGTCGATAAAATATGGTGCTGTGCCGCAAACGACATACAAAGCCAGGCCTATGAGTGCCAATGTCCTTGACTTAAACAGGTGGCATAGACGGGAGAATAGCAGGTTTGTAATTATGATAAATAATGCGGGAAGGCTGATAATCAGTTGCACCTGCCAAACGGGGGAATCGCAAAAATGATCTTTAATAATTCCTAATGCGGGGGCGATTGCGGCTCCGGCCATGACGGTGAGCAGTGACATTGATAAGATGGACCAGCTCAAAAAACGAGAACTTTTTTTCATTTCGTAAACACTTTAATTAAACTTCTAACAGTAAAATCTTCAGTCACTTACAATCGTAAAAAAGGATCTTCAGTCGCTTACAATTTCGAGTTGCAAAGGTACGAAAAATTAATATTTTAATTATTTTTGCAGAATGAAAAAATACAAACTTGGAATAGCTTTCAGTGGTGGTGGCGCAAAAGGGGCCGCGCACTGTGGTGCCTTACAGGCGTTAGAAGAATTCGGCATAAAGGCCGATGTTGTTGCCGGGACCAGTGCCGGATCAATTGTAGCTTCGCTTTATGCTTCGGGCATAAAACCGATCGACATGTGCAACATGTTCGGCAGAATGGATTTCAAAGATCTGTTAGGCCTAAGGGTACCACGCGCAGGCTTTTTCAGTTCGAAACCGTTAGTTGAGCATCTTTCCAAGATTATTCCGTATAAAAATATTGAAGACACGCCTACACCGTTGTATATAGTTGCCTGCAATCTCGACAAGGGCAAAGTGGTCGTATTCGACAAGGGCGAGCTTGCCCCTCGCGTTGTAGCGTCATGTTCCATACCCGTTGTCTTCTACCCGATGATAATAAACGGCGTTCATTATATTGACGGAGGCGTTTTCCAGAATCTTCCTGTATCGACCATTCGTGAAAAATGCGAAAAAGTCATCGCTATCAGCGTCCATCACGCGAGGGAAGAAAAATTTGACAACAACATGATTTCCTTTGCCATGCGCTCTTTTTATCTGATGTTCATCTCGAACACCCTTGAAGATGCAGCCATGAGTGATCTTTTCATTGAATTAAACACAACGGGTTACAGCTCTTTCGACCTCAGCAACATAGAGGAGTTGTTCAATATCGGCTACAATACCACCGTTAAAAAACTTGAGGAGGATGGGTACGAACGTATCAAGCCGCAGGAGCAGTTAGAATTCTATCATCATGAAAAGAAATCAGCGCAACTGCAAAAAGAGATAAAGGAACATGTGGTTAAAATTTCAAAACGAACCACGAAAAAATAAGATCCGTTTTAGTTCCGGAAGTTATTTCTCTTTTAATTCATTTATATCGTTTTAATTAGATACCTTTGCAAATCATTATATTTAAATGCATTAATAGTCATGTACTTAAAAATTGAGCCAAAGGAAATTGTTGACACCTACAGTACTCCTATCATTCAACAGACGTCATTTTGGTCGAAGGTAAAAGAGCACTTGGGGATGAACTCGCGTGCATTTGATTTCTCCGTTAAAAACAGCGACATTTATTCCAATGTCGGGGGCTATTGTCATACTAATGCCGATTTTGTAATGTTTTTCCAGCATCTGAACAAGGAGGATTACATCGCATATTTACCGTATGGACCGGAGATAGAGCCATCTAAAGAGAATCAGGGCGCATTTTTAGAAGAGTTGTCCGAATGTCTTAAGTCGTATCTTCCGAGGCATTGTGTCGCAGTCCGTTACGATTTGAACTGGCAGTCTCACTGGTGTAAGAAGAGCGATTTCGACGAAGAAGGCAACTGGGCAGGACTTCCGGACAAAGAATTTCAAGAGTTCAATATGAACTATGGAACCAAAGAATGGAACTTAAAAAAATCTAATACCGATATTTTACCTTCCAATACCATCGTTCTGGATTTAAGAAATTCAAAAGAAGATATCTTAGCTCGCATGAAACCTAAGACGAGATACAACATCAAGCTTTCGCAAAAGTGGGGAATTGAAGTTAAATCGGTAGGGATAAAGGGCTTGGACATCTGGTACGACCTGTACAAAGAGACGGCTTTACGTAACGGTTTATATCTAAACAACATCAACTATTTTCGTTCGGTTTTTACGTCAAAAATGGAATGTCCCGACGACGAGGTTAATGTTCAATTATTAATAGCATATTACAGCAAGACACCCTTAGCGGCGATGTTTTTAGTCCTCTCCGCTTATCGTGCCACATATTTATATGGAGCTTCGTCGTCGCAGCACAGAAATTTGATGCCAACGTACGCTTTACAATGGGAAGCCATCAACATAGCCAAGGAATATCAATGCAGCGAATATGACATGTTCGGTGTAGCACCAAGTCCCAATCCGGCACATCCGATGTATGGCTTATATAAATTCAAACACGGTTTTGGTGGGGAGATCTATCATCAGCTCGGATGTTGGGATTATCCCATCGACAAAGAAAAATACAATGCTTTTACAGCCTGCGAGATGAAGATGCAGGGGTATTATCAACAATAAAAAGCATAATTAACTAAAGACATGAAACGTTTAGGTGTAAAAATATTATTCGGGTTCCTCTTCCTCGCAACAATAGCTCAAGCTCAAAACTATTCATTGCCCGACAGTACCCATGATTCTCGGACATCTATTTTACACGATTACGAAAAATATCGACACCCCGAGGAAAAATTAATGGCCTTAGAAAAAACAATAGACCTCTTTTTTGAAGATGTTGATTATCAAAATGCCGTCCCTTATATTGATGAGTTTAATGATTTAGCAGAAAGGCAAAATGACATTTATTATAAGGCCTTGGGAAATTATTACTCAGGCACACTATTTCTTTCACAATATAAACTTGCAAAGGCCATACAACATTTAATCATTGCAAAAAGCATATTATTGACGGATCCTGATAATCCTAAAACAGAATATTTATTTGCACGTATTTATTTATCGTCTTCTGCCTGTTACCAGTCATGTAATATGCTCCCGGAAGCATACGACTTGGTTCAGGAGGGCTTAGGATATTGCTCCGATTCTATTGCTCCAATGGTTTATCTCAAGTTGAATAATAATTTGGCTCTTATATATAAAGAGATGAATAAAATGGAAGATGCCATATCCATATATAAGAAAATATTGCCAGTATTAAACAAGCTAAAGAACGATAAAAATTTTAAACACGACATTGAATACACCGTCAATATCAACCTCGGACAATGTTATGCTAAACTTAACATGATGGACACAGCATTGGTATATTTGCATTCGGCGAATGAATATGCCCTTACTAATGCCAATAAAGCCAGATATTTAGCAGTAATTGGATCATTATATAAAAACGAGAAGGAATATATTGTAGCTGAAAACAACTTCCAGAAAGCATTAAATCTATTAAGCAACGAGAACGATTATACGCTTACGGCGACAATTAATATGAATATTGCCGAGATCTATTATAACATGCAAAAATACGATTCCGCTCTCGTTTACATCAATCAGGGAATAGAATACGCTAAAAAGGGCAATGAATTAAGTGAAGAAACTTCGGGATTATATATGAAAGCCCAGATTCTCAGAAAGCAGAACCGTTTAGTAGAAAGTTTGTCTTATATGGATGAGCACAAAGTAATGATGGACAGTTTATATAAAGTAATGAATATAGAGGAACTGTCTCAATTAATGCTACAAACGGAGATAAAAGCCATTGAAAAAGAATATAATCAGCAACAATACATTATCAAACTTGAGCATTCCAAAGAGCGTTTTCGCTTCTATTGTCTAATAGCAATATTGGGTGGAGTTATAGTAATAGTCGTATTACTATTAAACCGAAAGCGAATTATATTAAAGAACAAAAAGATAAAAGAGGAGATGCTTTCTATGGAATTGGAGACAAGAAATAGAGAGTTGGCATTTAATGTTGTAGCCTTAAAGAAAAAAAATGAAATATTTACTGAGGTGATCAATAAGCTGTTAACTATTAAAGAGAATGTCGCAAAAGATGAAACGAAAGACGCCCTATCTCGAGTTATTAAGGAAATCGAAAAGACCAATGAAGGAAACTTTTGGGAAGAATTTGAGATCAGATTTAAACAAGTTCATTCCGATTTTTATCAACAATTGATAAAAAGGTTCCCCAACTTAACTACAAACGAGTTGCGATTATGCGCCTTCCTTAAATTAAACCTAACAACTAAAGAGATTTCTTCAATCACAGGACAAAGTCCACTATCCATTGATAAAGCCCGTTACCGTTTACGTAAAAAACTCGGTCTTGAAAAAGGGCTTTCCATAAACCTCACAAATTTTATTTCGGGTATTTAGTTTTCCTTTATTGGATGGGGTTTTTATTGCAATTGTCAGGACAAGATAATTAACCGTGTCTTGATCATAAAAATATTTTAACCCTATAAAACAGATAGATATCATCATAAAACATCAAATTGTCCATATTTTGTATGGATGTTTTAATGTATATAATCGGTTTTTGTCCATATATAAAATTTCCATGATTATTTTAGGTAACCTAATTTTGTCAATGAAAAAATACGATGAGAAAATGAAAAAAGCCAAGAAAGAAACGGCTGAAATTGATGAAAACCGTGAAAAGGGTCTTTCAAGATCTTTATTGCTCGAAAAATTGATTGAACAAATAAATAAAAGCCCCACAGATATTAAAAAAGAACTATCTAAACCTAAAGAATTATTAACAAATGATTAATACGATGAAAAACTCAATTACAAAAGTACTTTATTTAGGGATACTGATGCTATGTAGCATTGGAGCCATTGCTCAAACGGGAAACACGAAACAGAACAGCAAGGCACGCCCGCAAAGAGAAGTTACCGTTCCTTCTTTCGGACCGGCACCCGTTACAAACCAGAACATGAATAGCAATACATCTATTAATTTAAAGGGAGAGTATTCCGAAGCGCTGATTTGCTTTAACCAAGACTTGAGCCACTTTACACTAAATGATCCGGAAGGAGCAATATCATATGGAGTAACCGCTCCTAAGTTTGTTAATACCGGAGAGTATTACAACAACCAGTATTATTACTCAATTTTTTCCACAGGTCTGTTTGGTACCATAAATCCGGTTACCGGCACGTATAGCCAAATTGCCAGTGGCTGTCCTTTCGGAGGCATAGCATATAATCCGGTAGACGGACAAATGTACGGAATCTCTTTAGGCGAAAATGCCACCTTATATACTATTGACGTGACTACTGGTGCGGCCACTGAGGTTATCGGATTCGCAGAAGGATTTACCTTGGGGATGGCTATCGACAACGACGGACGCTTTTTCGTAATAAATACGGCAATCAACGGTATCAGCGAACTGAATCCTGAAACCGGTGCTTATATCAACAACTGGGAAGCTGGTTTTACCGTCAATTATGGGCAGGACCTCTCTTGTGATCGCGAGACAAATACAATATATTGGGCAGCCTATAATGCCGATGGAGGTGGTGGACAATTATACTCCCTGAACACGACAAACGGTCTTTTATCTTTGATCGGTCTTTTTAAAGCTCAGGCATCCTGCTTTGCAATTCAGACTGAATATAATCCTGATAAGGCTTCAGCTCCAACAAATTTCACGATTGTCCCGGACCCTGATGACGGCTTATCTGCAACCATATCATGGACTAACCCGTCAACAACTTTAGGAGGCAGCACGCTGACAGACATGCAAAGCATCATTTTAAAAAGAGATGGAGAAATCATTCAAGAATATAACAATCCTTCCATTGGGGCAAATTTGAGCCATGTCGACAATGTACCATCAGCCGGCACTTACATATATACTGCCTACGCTGTCACTCCCGAAGGAAACGGTATGACAGCCGGAGCAAGCGCGGTTATCGGACCACTTTGTACGATAACGGTTTATGGACACGACTCTTGGAACGACGGATGGAACCATGCGAGTATCCGATTTGAGAATATAGACGGAACTTATTACAATTCATTTACGGTTATTCATCAGGAGACCACAATGGAAATCAGCATGCCCTCAAACACCATTATCAATTGCGTCTGGATATCCGGCGTTTATGATGAAGACGTAGATGCTATCTCTATCACCAACCAGAGTGGCACATTGCTTTATAGCGGCACTGCGGCCCCATCTGCCGGCATTTTTTGCACCTTTTCAAATAATTGCTCCGAATCTGTACCAAATGTTCCGACAAATTTTTCTGTTACTCCGGATCCCGATCACAATTTACTCGCCACGGTTTCATGGACGAACCCCTCTACTTGCATTAACGGCAACCCGGCTAACCTTACTTCCGTTTCCGTTCTAAGAGACGGCATAATAATCTATACCAACGATAATCCCGTTAGTGGTGGTAACGAGACTTTCACAGACAACACTATGACAAATCCTTCGATTTACTCTTATTCGGTATACGCTTCTAACGATGCCGGGATAAGCGACCTTATTACAGCAGATGCCTTTATTGGAGAGGTCTATCAGACGCAACACGGGCAGACTGTTGAAATTACTACCTGCGCCAGTATCATTTACGATAATGGAGGCGCTGATAACTACTTGCCATACAGTAACGACATTCTAATTATTAACCCGGCTACATCCGGAACCTTCGCTTTTATAAGCGGCACCTACTCCATAGAAACAGATTGGGATTTTTTATATGTGTACGATGGAGCCGGCATTAATGGCAACTTGTTAGGAACGTATTCAAGCACCTACGGCGGAATAATTGAAGAGATGTCCACAACCGGGCCGCTAACCTTATATTTCACTTCAGACGAATCGTATCAGTACAGCGGATTTGTGCTTCGCTCAAACTGTATCACCGAAGCGTCTGTATCAGGCACTGTGACAGACTTGGAAAGTGGTGCACCTATTGAGGGTGCCATAATTACTTTTACCGGATTCGACGGCTCCTCCGTCTATTCGGATGCTAATGGAAATTATAGCATCGATTTATATACAGATATTTATGATATTACTATAGAAGCAGAGGGTTATAACACAATTAACGATAACAATTTTGTAATAACCGACAATATTACAGGTAATGATTATAGTATGACTGCGCCATCTTTGGAAGTTACTCCCGCAGCCGTAAACATGAGCTGTGAATATATGGGTGAAGCCCGTGAAAATGTCACAATTACAAACAACGGGAATGGCCCATTGACATGGAACTTCAAACGGGTAATCGCTTCCGGTAAAGACAGCACTTTCACAAAAGATGAGAACAGCGATGCATTAATAGCTTTCTCAACACAAATTAATAAATTTGTGCTTGGCAATCCTGCAGGTGCAGTCGCTATCGGCACCGGACCGGAATTCATGAACTCCGGCGAATATGTTGACGGCACTTGGTATTTTTCCACTTCTGCATCGGGATACTTTGGAACCATCAACTATACTACAGGAGAGACAAATATTATTACCTCCGGCAACCAGTTCTCGGCTATTGCCTATAACCAAGTCAACGGGAAAATGTATGGGATATCCACAGGTAACAATGCCATTTTATATACTGTAGATATGGAGACTGGAGCGTATCTTCCAATCGTAACATTAACTTCTTCAAACTATATCTTAGGTATGACTATCAATGTTGAAGGACGCTTTTTCCTCATTGACGCCACTATCGACGGCCTTAGCGAACTAAATCCGGAAACGGGAGACATTATCAACTCATGGCCCGCAGGTTTTGTGGTAAACTATGGACAAGATATCGCTTGCGATAGAACAGAAAATGAAATTTACTGGGCCGCACTTAATGCTTCTGTCGGAGAAGGGCAACTATATCATTTTGATCCCGAGGGAGGAGACTATACTCTAATCGGAAATTTTGTCACTCAGGCCTCATGCTTTGCTATAAAGGGACGAGGCGGTATTGCGCCGGCATGGCTAAGTTGCGAGCCCACAAACGGCATTGTTGAAGCAGGACAAAGTGTTACTGTTGAGCTAATAGGTAACGGAGCATTAGCTCCAGGAAATTATACAGGAGCATGTCTGTTTAAAAGTTCTAACCCTTATGTGGGCGAAGTAGAAGTCAACGTGGAGTTCACCGTTGAAGATTCCGGCTGCCCAAGCCCTAATAACCTTACAGCAACTTATGGAGAAACTTACCAAGATGTTATCTTAAATTGGGATGCACCAAGTGAGCCCGGAACCTACATATATAATATCTATTCAAACGAGAATTCGCAAATCGTCCTTGCATCCGAAATTACCGGAACGACTTATCTTTTCACCTCTCTCTCAATAGGCCTACATTCTTACGTGGTAAGAACGATATGCGAAGACGGCGGAATTTCCACACCGACTGATTTGATAGAAATCGAGAGCAGCTATTGTGATCCTGCTGATATGTGCGATATAAATATTTATATGTATGATAGCTTTGGCGACGGCTGGAACGGAGGAGAAATTAACATTCTTATCGACGGCCTTTTAGTTGGTTCAGTAGGGATGCCTTCAGGCTCAAGCGGGATGGAGATGATACATGTTTGTCAGGGAATAACTGAATTTGAATGGATATCAGGAATAATGGATTATGAATGTTCATTCACAATAGAATATGCCGGAGGAGCACTTATTTATCAAAGCGATGGGACTCCTCAGGGAGGTATATTCTATTCTTTTAATAATTTATGTGAAATCAATGCCATTGATGGTTTAATCGACGACAATTGCAATATATATCCAAATCCTGCTAATACAGAAATCATTATTGAAGGGGACAACATAGACGCTGTTGTTATTTATAACGTTTTCGGCCAATTGGTTGAAAGTGCCAGAGAAACAGTAATCAATACCACTGCTTATGCCAATGGAGTTTACATGATTCTCGTAAAAAAAGTAACGGGAGAAATATCTTCACATAAAATTATCGTCAGACATTAATAAATAAAAAACATGAAAACATTCTTTTTAAAGGCCGTCTGTATAACAATAATGCTACATAGTGCATTTGGATTGTTTGCGCAAAGAGACATTTTTCCAAAACAGGTAAAGGAAGAAACTACAATCATAAAAGAAAAAATAGTTTCAGCATCTTTCGGAAAAGCACCATTATCAGCCGACCGCAAAGCCTATACCGACAAACCGTTCAACTATCTAAAAGGAGAGTATTCTGAAGCTTTAATTTGTATTTCTGAAGACCTCGGACACTTTATTATTAGTAATCCGGAAGTCTATGAATCATATGGGGTGACTATTCCCGAGTTTATTAATTCCGGTGAATATTATCAGGGGCTATACTATTATGCCTCTTCTACTTCGGGTTTGTTTGGCACAATAGATCCTTCTTCCGGGACTATTAGCCAACTCGCATCAGGTTGTCCTTTCGGAAGTGTCGCCTATAATCCTATAGATGACCAAATGTACGGTATTTCTTTAGGTAACGCTCCGGTCTTATACACAGTCAACACTTCTAATGGAGCAGCTACTCAAACAACTACTTGTGAGGGCGGTTATATTTTAGGCCTGACCATTGACAACGACGGGAGATTCTTTATTATCGACACAGATATTGATGGTCTTTGCGAGATAAATCCTGCTACAGGTGCCGTCATCAGTATCTGGCCAGCCGATTTTACAGTAAACTATGGACAGGATGTTTCTTGTGACAGGGAGACAAACACCATCTATTGGGCAGCATATAATGCAGATGCCGGCTGTTCACAACTTTATTCGTTTGATCCTATGGGCGGCTATACTCTCATTGGTGCTTTTAGCAACCAGGCATCATGCTTTGCTATCAAAACCGTCAAAAATCTTAATGCCGCATCAGCTCCGACAAACCTCACAATAACGCCTGACCCCTATGAAGGACTATCAGCAACTTTATCCTGGACAAACCCGACAACTACTATAGGAGGTGCTCCTTTATCAAGCATCCAAAACATTATTGTAAAAAGGGACGGTGTTATAATACAAGAATATAATAACCCGGGGGTTGGTGCAAATATGACTTATGTAAATGTCGTCCCAACATCCGGCACTTATGTTTATACAGTATATGCCGTAACTTCTGAAGGTGACGGCATTTCTGCCGGCGGAAGCGCAAATGTTGGAGAATTCTGTACATTTATTGTATATGGGCACGACTCTTTCGGCGACGGCTGGAATATGGCTGCAATTAATTTTGATGGAACCGATGGATCGACTTTAGGCACGTTCACTGTAACATCGTCAGAGACCACAAAACTTTTTACCATTCCTAAAGGCACAATAATAAACTGTGTATGGATTGCAGGTATTTATGACAGTGAGGTTGATGTTATCAATATCACAACTTTAAGCGGTAGCACCATCTTCAGCAGTAACTCTGCTCCTGCTGCCGGCATATTCCATACCTTTGCAAACAACTGCACATTGACAATACCAAACGCTCCGACCGATTTTGCCGTTATCGAAAATCCCGACAACAACCTGTCGGCCATTTTATCATGGACAAACCCTTCAACTTGTAAAGATGGATCAATACTAAATATGATTTCAGCAACCGTAATGCGTAACGGCGAGATTATTCATTCCATCAATAACCCAGTAAACGGGGCTAATGAAACATTTACAGACAACACCATTCCCGAAGCCGGTTGCTATATATACATAGTATATGTAACAAACTCTGAAGGCATAAGTGACCTGGCAACGGAAACCGTTTATATAGGCATCTATCCAATGCAATATTGTGAAACAGTTGAGATAAGTACTTGCAGCGGAATAGTTCTTGATAACGGTGCTTATAACAACTATTTAAATAACAGCAATGACATTATGATCATCCACTCTTCATCACCTGGAGCATGTGTTGTTCTATCAGGACCCTATAGTATTGAAACAGGACATGATAAATTACGAATATACGACGGCACGGGTACTAATGGCACCTTGTTAAATACATATTCGAATTCCGCAGGCGGTATTGTTGAAGAAGTCTCAAGCGCAACCACTGGTTCCTTGACACTACATTTTACTTCTGATGGAAATGTTAGAAGAAGTGGATTTGAACTGACCATAGCTTGTGCCGAGAGAGTCCCCGTCTCTGGAAATGTCACTGTTGCTTCCTCCGGTGCTCCTATTGCAGGGGCAAACATTTCATTTAATGGCATTGGAGGAACCTCAGTAACGACTGATAGTTATGGCAATTACTCAATAAGCCTGATACCTGATACTTTTGACATTATCGTTGAAGCTGTGGGCTATAATACGATTGTCGAGACGGGTTTTGTAATCCCAGAAAGCGGTATAAACAACAAAAATTTTGTGATGACAACTCCAACAATTGCTGTTAATCCGACTTCTGTTTCTATGAGCTGCGGCTATATGGGC